>JALYPE010000221.1 GCA_030856525.1 Pseudomonadota bacterium
GTATCCAGGGCCAGAACATCTACGTCAACCCCGCCAATAACGTGGTGATCGTTACCTTCGGTGCCCAGCCCAAGCCGGTTGATAAAGAGCCGATCGACCCGATGGTATTCTTCGATGCCGTGGTAGCCGCGTTGAAGTAACTACGCGCCTCGGATGTGGCGCTTCACGGCGTGCAGCAATCGGCCAAGAGCAGTCGCACAAGCCAGGCATTCTTTTCGGTCAGCAGTGGGCGGCCAACGGTTCTGATAAATTGGTACACATCACTACCTTCTCGAGACCCACGATCAATGAGAGTTATTCGTAGCAAGGATTTCACCGCCACTCGCGCTTGGGGTGCTGACGATATAGCTAACATGGATGGAACCACTGTCCGCCTCCACTGGACCGACCAGCCATACAAGTGGCATGTCAATGATGGTGAAGAGGTATTCGCAGTCCTCGACGGCACGGTAGATATGCATTATCGCGAGTCAGGCATCGAACGCGTCGTGACATTGGTGGTTGGTGATGTGTTTTTTGCAGGGGTTGGATGTGAACATGTTGCGCATCCTCGTGGAGAAGCGCGGATTCTGGTCATCGAACGTGAAGGCAGCGTTTGATTGCCTGGGCTTTCGCTCATCGTTACCAGTGCTCCGACAGATCGTTCGGGATCAATAGGGGCATTGGAGACAGACCGCTTCTGGCCGATCGCTGTCTGTCGCGGCAAACCTTGTCCCACACGACCCAAAAAACCCGCCGAAGCGGGTTCACGATCTTTCTGGCACTACGCCTTTGATGCCAAAGGCCACAACAATCTCAAATCGACCGCTGATTAACCCGCGCCATCAACTGCTCCGCTGTTTCCTTACGCTCCGAGTACCGATCAACCAATACCGCCTGATGGCCCCGCAGCAACACCGTGAACTTCACCAGCTCCTCCATCACGTCGACAACCCGGTCGTAGAAGGGCGACGGTTTCATCCGGCCGGCTTCGTCGAATTCCATATAGGCCTTGGGTACCGACGATTGATTGGGGATGGTGAACATGCGCATCCAGCGTCCTAAAACACGCAGTTGATTGACTACGTTGAAGGACTGGGAGCCGCCGCACACCTGCATCACTGCCAGCGTTTTGCCCTGGGTTGGGCGGACCGCGCCGAGCTCCAGTGGAACCCAGTCGATCTGCGCTTTGAACACTGCTGACATCGCGCCATGCCGCTCCGGCGAGCACCAGACCTGGCCTTCCGACCACAGCATCAGTTCGCGCAATTCCTGCACTTTCGGATGCTCAACCGGCGCATCGTCCGGCAGCGGCAAACCGGAGGGATTGAAGATGCGCACTTCGGCACCGAAGTGCTTCAGCAGGCGCGCAGACTCTTCGACCAACAGGCGGCTGAACGACCGCTCGCGGGTTGAGCCGTACAGCAACAGAATGCGCGGCTTAGGGTCGTCTGGCGTTGCTGTTGATACGTTTTCGAACAGGGTCAAATCGAGGTTGGGCAGGTGCTCAGACATGAGTCCTCCTTAGAGCGTGCCGATACGATCAAGCTCGCGCTTGAGTTCATCGCGATCGAGGCGGTCAAACGGCAATTCGAGAAACGCTGCGCAACGTTGCTCGATGCGCGCCACTGTAGCGCGGAAGGCTGCATCGACCAGTGCTTCGTCACCCTTCACGTCGGACGGATCTTCCAGCCCCCAATGGCATTTCAGCGCCGGGCCGAAGTACACCGGGCAGGTTTCGCCGGCCGCTTTGTCGCAGACGGTGATGACGATGTCCGGCGGGCTGCTTTCGAAAGCATCGTTGCCTTTGCTGTGCAAACCGTCGGTAGAAATGCCGGCCTGTTGCAACGTCGAAAGGCTGCGGGGCAAAACCTGTCCCTTGGGAAAGCTGCCCGCACTGACTGCTTCGAAGCCTGACGGAGCGAGGTGATTGAAAATGGCTTCGGACAAAATGCTCCGGCAGCTGTTGGCTGTGCACATGAACAGGACTCGCATGAATTGCTCCTTCCGCTTCGAGCGGACATCAATGGCGCACAGGGCCTGGGCTGAGAGGGTGGTCAAAAAGGAAGAACGCGGATCTTGAATCAGGCTTCAACAGCAGGTGGTTTCGCGAACAGGACGCCCGTCCATGTTCTGCAGTCGCGATGCATTGTCCTTGAGCCATCCGGCATTGGCCCGCGACGTCACCTGCAGGATTTCGTGCACCCAATCGGGCAGGTCCGGGTTGAGTCGGTAATAGACCCACTGACCCTGACGGCGATCCAGCAGCAGGCCGCTGCTGCGCAATTGCGCAAGGTGACGGCTGATTTTCGGCTGGCTATCGCCAAGGGCGCACATCAACTCGCAGACGCACAGCTCACCCTGATCGACAATCAGCAACGTGGCGCGAACGCGGGTTTCGTCGGCCAGGCTTTTGAACAGGTCGGTAGGGGGGATCATGTGCGGTGCTCGATACATATGGAGAATCGAATATACGGATCATCATATGTTCTTAGCAAGGCAAGTTTTTTGACTGGCTTAACGCATCTGCATCTTTTCTGTGCGCGTTACCCAGTTTGCGCAGCCCCGCGCTGCTTCATGTAGCGGGTGTCCGCATGCAGCACCGCACCGGTCACGCTGGCACCGGCGCCGCTGGCCAGCTCGGATTACAGCATCACAGGTGCCACTCAAGATTCACAAATGTGGTGTTCGCCTCAGTACCCGGTGTATTGGCTGAGTTGTTACCGAATTTGTTCTTCCAGTATTCGTAGCCGACACCGGCGAAGAATGTATCTTTCTTGCCGAAAGTGAGCACGCCCACGTCCACGAGTATTGAGGCGTGCAACAGCGTTTCGCTTACGGTTTCATTACCGAAGCCGTCCTTGCCCTTCGGCGGGATGAAGTTGGCAAAGCCCTTGAACTTGAGCGGTGCCGAGGCGAGCTGGAAGGGAATCTCCCAGGCGGTTTCCAGGTAGTAAGTGTCGTTGAAGCGTATGTCGTGCTCCTGGGCGAACGGCAGGTCATTGTGGTTGCGCTCGGCGCGGTACATCACACTGAAGTCCCAAAAACCAGTCACGTCGAAATTGATCGTCGGGCCGATGACGATCATGCGTTTTGCCGGTGCGAACGCCGTGTTTTTGGTGTTCCAGTCGATGCCACCCGACAGTGACCAATCCCGAACCGGTCCCCACTTGAAATCCTGGCCGGATATTTTGCTCAGTGAAAGCTGATGGCGATAGATCGCATACACCTCGGTAGCACCGTCGTCGCCATTGTCGGCCGGGTCGTCCTTATCGGAAAACAACACCTGCACGTTGAAGAAATTGCTGCCGTATATGTATCCATCAGCGTGAGTGAATTCAATGATGTGCTTTGCGATCGGGCCATCGATGCCCGGTTCAGCGAAATGGGTGCCATACCAATAACTGATCGAGTTATCGCTCCAGTCGGCAGCGTGCAATGAAGTGGCTGTCGTGAATATCACAGTACTGATGGCGAAGGTCTGCCGAACGAGAAACGTGCGGTTCTGCATTTTTGATTTCCTTGGGTAGTCGTCCACTTCGGCTTGAGGGACTTTTTTATAGGTGCCGAGAAACTGGTGTCGTTTGCAGCCAGCTCAATCGATCGCTACGGCGGTCTCCAACTTTTCACACACCCTTAGATCCACGTGATGAATCGGTTTTCTCCGATGCTTGAGCATCCCGCCGTTACGCAGATTCAACGCCGCCATCATCTCTGCGAGAATCGAGAGCGCGACGCTTTCGGGCGCATCGCCGCCGAGGTCCAGTCCCATCGGGTAGTGCAGCTGTGGCAATGCATTCAAGGCGGGATGGTGTTGGCGAATGTCGGTCAACAAACGATCGGTCCTCTCCCGCGGGCCGAGTTGGCCGATGTAGGCAGGTGCGCCCTGCAGCAATTGGCCGAGCCAGTGTCGATCCTGGCGATAGCTGTGCGTCATGACGGCTACCGCTGCACCCTCGGTCACCGGTCCGAGGTCGATGCAGGCTTCAAGGTTGGCGACGATGACCGCATCGGCCTGCGGAAAGCGTTCAGGGCGGGCAAAATGGCTGCGGCTGTCGATCACGCTCACGTGCCAGCCCAGCACTTTGCTCATGCGCACCAGGGGCTGGGCGTCGTGGCCGGCACCGAAGATCACCAGGCGCGGGGGCGCAGCCACGTATTCGAAGAACACCTCGACTTCTCCACGGGCATCGGTGTAGAGCCGTAGAGAGGATTTTTTTTCAGTCAGCGTTTTGCGCAGGCTTTTGCGGATCCTGGTTTCGAGTGCGCGATTGCGCAGCGCGGGGCTTGCGTGTGATACCACCCGATCACCGACCCGTACTGAGGTGTTGCGGGACGTGCTGATGATGGTCGCCATGGCTGCGGGTTGCAGACTGTCACGCACCTGCCGCAACAGCTCGATCGCCAATGACGGGGCTTTCGCGCTCAGTCGTTCAAGCATGACGAAAACGGTGCCATTGCAGCCGAGACCGAAGGTCAGGGCGCTTTGGTCGTCGTCTTCATCTTCGGTGGCGCCGGTGCTGTAACGGCGCACCACCGGCTCGCCGGAATCAGTCAGCCACCAGGCCTTTTTGGCCAGATCCTGCTCCAGGC
>JALYPE010000295.1 GCA_030856525.1 Pseudomonadota bacterium
AGTTTGTCCCTCGCGCCAGTTTGATCGGTGTCGATGTTTGTCCCGCGAAAAAGAACACGGCTTCCGCAGCAGCCCCCGCAGCGGTGTCCGGCTGAAGTAACATGGCGGTTTGCCGTTAACGCCTAGCCGGGTCCCGCGCCTCATGCCACTTGCCTTGAACCGTTTTACTTCGTTGGTCGACCAGGCCCGGCGTGCCTTGCTGCTGGTTTGGGGCACGTCCCGCGGATTGTTTTTGGGGCTGGTGGTGGCGACGCTGATCGCCGGCATACTCCCGGCGCTGGCCGCTTGGCTCGGCCAGCGCATCGTCGATGCCGTGGTCGCCGCGATGCAACTGCATGCGCAGCAGGGCAGTGCGCCGTTGTGGCCAGTGGTGCGTTACGTGTTGTTCGAAGCCGGGGTGCTGGCGTTGCTGTCCGCCACCCAGCGTGCCTTGTCGGTCCAGCAATCGCTGTTGCGCGTGCAGCTGGGGCAGAAGGTCAACACGATGATTCTGGAGAAAGCCCAGACGCTCTCGCTGGTGCAATTCGAGAATTCCGAGTTTTACGACAAATTGGTGCGGGTGCGGCGCGAGGCGTCGACCCGGCCCTTGGCACTGGTGATGAAATCGCTGGGGCTGATCCAGAACCTCATCGTGCTGATCAGCTTCGGTGTGTTGCTGGTGCATTTTTCGCCGTGGGCGCTGGTGCTGTTGGTGGTGGGTGCGTTGCCGGTGTTTTTTGCCGAGGCGCATTTCTCTGGCGATGCCTTTAGATTGTTCACTCGACGCGCGCCGGAAAGTCGCCAGCAGAATTACATCGAGACGCTGCTGTCCCATGAGGGCTACATCAAAGAGGTGAAACTGTTCGGCTTCGCACCGTTGCTCTTGCAACGCTATCGCGAGACGTTTGCGCGTCTGTACGCCGAAGACCGGCAGCTGACCTTGCGCCGCGATGGCTGGGGTTTTGTGCTGGGATTGCTGGGCACCGGTGCTTTTTATCTGGCCTACGCCTGGGTGGTGGTCGATACCATTCACGGCAATATCACCCTCGGCCAGATGACCATGTACCTGGTGCTGTTCAAGCAGGGGCAGACCGCAGTGAGCAACCGCCTCACGGCCATCAGCGGTCTTTACGAGGACGGTCTGTACCTGTCGAGCCTGTATGAATACCTCGCCGAACCGGTGATCGCCGACACCGGCCGGCTCACGGTGGGCGCAGTGCCGGGTGACGGTTTGCGTTTCGAGCAAGTGGGTTTTCGCTACCCGGGAGCGAGCCGCGCTGCGCTGGAGAATATCGATCTGCATTTAGTGCCGGGGCACAGTGTGGCGCTGGTGGGCGAGAACGGCTCAGGCAAAACCACGCTGATCAAATTGCTCACGCGGCTTTACCGTCCCGATCACGGTCGCATTCTGCTGGACGGCAGCGATTTGCAGGCGTGGGAAGAAGACGCGCTGCGCCGACGCATTGGGGTGATCTTCCAGGATTACATTCGCTACCAGTTTACCGTCGGCGAAAACATCGGCGTGGGCGACACGTTGGCCTTCAATGACGAACAACGCTGGCATGAGGCCGCAGCCGAAGGCATGGCAGCGCCGTTCATTGAACGTCTTGATCGTGGCTATGCAACGCAACTAGGGCGCTGGTTTGCAGGAGGCCAGGAACTGTCGGGAGGGCAGTGGCAGAAGGTTGCGCTGTCGCGCGCGTACATGCGCCGTGACGCCGATATCCTGATTCTCGATGAGCCCACATCGGCACTCGACCCTGCAGCCGAAGCCGCCGTGTTCGAGCATTTCAGTCAACACACCGAAGGCCGCATGACGCTGCTGATTTCCCATCGTTTTTCCAGTGTGCGCAACGCCGATCACATCATCGTGCTGGATCAGGGCTCGATCCTTGAGCGCGGCGATCATGACAGCCTGGTCGCGGCCGGCGGGCGTTACGCCCAGCTATTCGGTTTGCAGGCCAAGGGTTACCGATAGCGCTCAGGATTGCGGCGAGAGCCGGATCAGCGTCGGCCCGGCCATCTGCGCCGGTCTGGCTTTCATCAAGCCCTCCAGCGCCTGGCGATACTGGCTGTTGCCGAGGCTCATGCTGTTGTTGTGCGTCCCGCCCGGCACCAGCAACAGGTGCTTGGGTTCGTTGGCGGCATTGAACAGTTGCTGGCTGAACCGCGACGGCATGAACTGATCGGCCAGGCCATGCACCACCAGCAGCGGCATGTCGATGTCGACGATCTTGTCGATCGAATCGAATTTCTGCGACAGCAACCAACGCACCGGCAGCCATTTCACCGGCAGTTTGCTGTCCGCCACTTGCGCCACCGCGTCACCCAGCGTGGTGAACGTGGACTCGATCACCAAGCCCCGCGCCGGTACTGCAACGTTGTCCTTTTTCGCTTGGGCAGCGAGGTCGGCCGCCAGATCGACAGCCACCGCACCGCCCAGTGA
>JALYPE010000329.1 GCA_030856525.1 Pseudomonadota bacterium
GACCTTGTACTGATCGGGCGGCGGCAGGCCTTTGGCACCGTGCACCTGCACTGCGTTGCGGCCCTGCTGAACGAGTTTCACCTGGGTGAAATCACAAACCACGTCTGGCAGTAGATACGCCTGTGGATTGCCGATTTCATAAAGCATCTGCTCGCCGACGGTCATGGGAGTGATCATTCCGCCGGAGCCTTCGGGTTTGCTGACGATGAACTGGCTGTCGGCGCTGACCTCGACGATCGGAAAACCGATGTGCTCGTAGTCCGGCACCTCGCGCCAATCGGTGAAGTTGCCGCCGGTGCACTGCGCGCCGCATTCGATGATGTGCCCGGCCAGCGCGGCTTGCGCGAGCTTGTCGTAATCCTGCCAGGACCAGGCGAATTCATGCACCAGCGCGGCGCTGACCACGGCGCTGTCGACCACGCGGCCAGTGATGACGATGTCCGCGCCCAGGCGCAGTGCTTCGACAATTCCCGGCGCACCGAGGTAGGCGTTGGTCGACACGCACATCGGCGGCAGGGGAGCGCCGCTGAACATTTCCTTGATACCACTGGCGCTGAGCTGTTTGAACTGTGGCTGCAAGTCGTCACCGAGCAGAACGGCAATCTTCACGTCCACGCCCGCTTTGTCGCAAGCGGCTTGCAGCGCGGCGGCGCAGGCCTGCGGATTGACCCCGCCGGCGTTACTGATGACGCGAATTTTTTGCTCGGCGAGCTGAGGGAGGAGCGGGCTGAGCACGTCGATGAAGTCCCTCGCGTAGCCGGCCTGCGAGTCTTTCATCCGCGCACCGGCCATGATCGACATCGTGATTTCGGCCAGGTAATCGAACACCAGGTAGTCCAGGCGTCCGCCTTCAACCAGTTGCGCCGCAGCGGTCGAGGTGTCGCCCCAGAACGCGCTGGCGCAACCGATGCGGATTGTTTTGGGCGCAGTCAAGGGCATAGCCACCTCCGACGGAATGGTTTCGAGACTACCAAGCAAGCGCTTGGTTTGTAAACGGGCGTTGCGATGTTCTTCCCGAGCGCTTGCTTGGTGGCCTGCGCCAGCTTAAATTGCCGGCGCTGATGCGCTGTTTTTTCGGCGCGCGGCGTATTGATTGATCGACTGTAGGAGAGAACGGGTGGACGAGCAAAAAGCCCTGCGGGTCATGCGTGAACTGGTCGACGGCGGCGAGTTGACCGATCCGGACAGCGCCCGTGGCAAATTGCTGCAAGTGGCCGCTCACCTGTTTCGCAACAAAGGCTACGAGCGCACCACTGTGCGAGACCTGGCCGGCGCGGTGGGCATACAGTCGGGCAGCATCTTTCACCACTTCAAAAGCAAGGACGAAATCCTCCGTGCGGTGATGGAAGAAACCATTCGCTACAACACCGCGCTGATGCGTGCCGCACTGGCCGACGCTGCCAACGTGCGCGAGCGAGTGCTGGCGCTGATTCGCTGTGAATTGCAGTCGATCATGGGTGGCAGTGGTGAAGCCATGGCGGTGTTGGTGTATGAATGGCGTTCGCTGTCCGAGGACGGTCAAGCGAAAGTACTGGCGCTGCGTGATGTGTATGAAGACCTTTGGCTGCAGGTGCTGGGTGAGGCCAGACAGGCCGGAATGATTCGTGGCGATGTGTTCATCACCCGGCGATTCCTCACGGGCGCGCTGTCCTGGACCACCACTTGGTTCCGTCCCGATGGCAGCATGAACCTCGATCAATTGGCCGATGAGGCCTTGATTCTGGTCCTGGAAGAAAAACAGTAGTATCGGCGACAGGAAAGGAAACTGGCTAAGTGGCCGAAACCGCCTAGCTTCAATGCAATGCTGCGTCATATTCGGGGAGTGGGTGTTTTGAAGTCTTCGCCAATTCGGACGGCCTTGGGGTTTTTGCTCGCGGCGCTCGCGACGCTGTGGGGTTTGCCCGTCCAGGCTGCACAACTGGTGCGAGTCGGCGCCGCGCATTTTCCGCCGTACACGGTACGTCCAGAGTCCGGTGCCGATACGGGGCTGCTGCCGCAATTGGTCGAAGCCCTGAACACCTCGCAAAGCGACTATCAGTTCGTGTTGGTGCCAACCTCCATTCCGCGCCGCTTCGGTGATTTCAAGCAAGGGCGCGTGGACATGGCGATTTTCGAGAATCCGCAATGGGGCTGGACCGAGATCCCGCACACCACAGTCGACATGGGGCTCGAAGACGCGGAAATATTCGTCGCACAGCGCTCGCCCGATGGACACACGGTGCGCCAACAAACTTACTTCGCCGACCTCACCGGCAAACGTCTGGCGCTGTTCAATGGCTATCACTACGAGTTCGCCAATTTCAAAGCCGACCCCAAAGTGCTCACGCAAGACTACAACGCCACGCTGACGTATTCCCACGACAGCAACCTGCTGATGGTGCTGCGCGGGCGCGCCGATATTGCTCTGGTGACGCGTTCCTACCTGAGCGATT
>JALYPE010000368.1 GCA_030856525.1 Pseudomonadota bacterium
CCGATCAGCATGTTCGCCGAACGCATGACCCGCCTTCCTAGCGGAGACCTGCCCGGAATGCGCGCGCTGATTGAAGGGAAGGTTCAGCACATTTCGCGAATGATCGAAGACTTGCTGGATGTCTCCCGCGCCAGTACGGGCAAGCTGAACATCCATCTCCGTGATGTCGATGTAGTGCAGGTCATCCGCGAGGCAGCCACCGCGTGCATGCCGATGATGGCGGCGCAAAACCTGAACTTCAGCGTAGACCTGCCCCAGTGCGCCCTCTTGGTAAAAGGCGATCCGATACGGCTGAATCAGATCCTCAACAACGTTCTGACTAACGCCGCCAAGTACACCCCGGAGCGAGGCTCTGTTGATCTGAAGGTCACGGCGGATGCCGGGACGGTCAGTATTCGCGTCACTGACAGCGGCATCGGCATATCGCCACAGATACTGCCCACGATCTTTGATCCCTTCGTCCGCGATGTCACCGCCCAGGCAGTCAACAGATCAGGACTGGGACTGGGGTTGGCGGTGACCCGACAGCTCGTCGAGGCCCACGACGGTGAGGTTGTCTGTAGAAGTGAAGGAGCCGGAAAAGGTAGCGAGTTCATAGTGACGCTGCCTTTACTGACTTATGGCGCTACGACGTATGAGTGGTAATTACATTGCAGAGGGCGGGAAACGGGTTAGCACTCGGCCCTGCTTCAATTGGAGTACCGGACGATGACATCCACGGAACAGATTATTGAGTGGAACGCGCAATGGAGGCTTATAAACGGCTCTATCACTTGCAGAGCGTGCCATGCAGAACAGAAAGAGGCTGAAAAAGGTACGGCTTTCGTTCACGCGCCAGGGTGTGGCAATGCCTTTCGGGAAATCAATCCGGGGAAAGCGCTGGATGATATCGCGGCTTCTTTTAAATGATGTCCGCCTCACAAGAGGCCTCGTGGTCATGCAGCGAAAGCGCTTGATCTGCGTGTAATTGCCACCGGCCCCATTCACCCTTTCTGAGGCCCATAGTTTTCCCGCCGCATCACGCACGCGGGTGGCGCCGCTGCGTATGTGAAAATTTTGTTAACTAACTGACTCGTCTATCTTTATTCATCTGTAACGATCCGAGACACTAATGCGAATTATTATTAGATGCGATTGCATCTGAATCGTTTTGGTATCGCTTGGGGAATCAGATTGATGTCGTTCCACACCACAAACCGCCGTTGCAACCTCTCGCCCAGCCTGTTGACACTGGCCATCGGCTTGGCAAGCATTCCGCTGGCTTCAGCCGATGAGGCGCCGCCCGTAACAGCTGTCAAAGACGCTCCACCGAGCACTCTGGAACTGGGCGCGACCGAAATCAGCGCCACCGGTTTGGGCAGCACCACCGAAGACACCGGTTCCTACACCACAGGCCCCATGCAGACCGCTACCAAGCTGCCATTGACCATGCGCGAAACGCCTCAAGCGGTCACCGTGATTACCCGCCAGCGCATGGACGATCAGGCGATGACCAGCATCAATGATGTGGTGAGGGGCACCCCGGGGCTGTTCCTCAGCCAGGCGAGCGGCCCGGGTCGACAGACCTACAGCTCGCGCGGTTTCGACATCGACAACATCATGTACGACGGGCTGCCCAGCTCGTACCAGCCCTTCACGATGCCCGTGCAGCCGAACCTGGCAATGTTTGACCGCGTCGAAATCATTCGCGGTGCAACCGGTCTGGTGACCGGCGCCGGCAATCCTTCGGCGGCCATCAACATGGTGCGCAAACGCCCCACGGCCGATCAGCAAGTGACCCTCACTGGCGCTGCCGGCAGCTGGGATGATTATCGCGGTGTGTTCGATGCATCGAGCCCGCTGAACGAAAGCGGCACCCTACGCGGTCGTGTAGTGGGTTCCTATCAGGGCGCAGACAGCTTTCGCGACAAGGAAGAAAACGATCACGGTCTGTTCTACGCCATCGGTGAAGCCGATTTGAGCGATAGCACCACTGCAACGCTGGGCTTCTCGCGCCAGAACGAGCAAACCAACTATTTCTGGGGCGGCTTGCCGATTGGAACCGACGGCCACCACCTGGACCTGCCCCGCTCCACCTACCCGGGCACAGATTGGGAAAACAAAAAGCTGCAGATCGACACCGTATTCGGTGAAGTGGAGCATCGTTTCGACAACGACTGGAAGCTGCACGGAGCGGCCTCGGCTTCGACACTGGACGGCGAATTCTCCGGCACCTACCAGTCACGGTACGCCGGACCGCTGGAAACCACGGCCTATCAATCGCATCACACCGACAAACAAAACGCGCTGGACGTCTATGCCAGCGGCCCGGTTGACGCTTTCGGTCGCACCCACGAAGTGGTCGTCGGCACCAGCAGCCGCGCCTACGATGCAACCACCAAAGAGTACAGCCCGTACACCACGGCATGGCCGATCGGTGCGCCGAAGCCGGACTTTGTGCGTAGTGGCAAAACCCATAACGTCACCACTCAGGATGCCGTCTACCTCACTACCCGTCTGAGCCTGGCCGACCCGCTGACGCTGATTCTCGGCAGCCGTCTGGACTGGTACGACTACGATGACCGCTCCGGCGACGGCGACTACAAAGTTACCCGTAACCTGACGCGTTACGCGGGCCTGATCTACAAACTCGACGACCACCACTCCGTTTACGCCAGCTACACCGACATCTTCACCCCACAAACTTCAAAGGACATTTCCGGCAAGCTGCTGGAGCCGATTGTCGGCGAGAACTATGAAGTCGGCATCAAAGGCGAGTATTTCAACGGCGCACTCAACGCCAGCCTCGCGGTATTCCAGATCGACCAGAAAAACCGAGCTTCGCTGGCGGACAGTCAACTCGGTTGCCCGGTCATGACCTGCTACGAGACTTCCGGCAAAGTCCGCAGCCAAGGCCTGGACCTGGAACTGCAAGGTGCCCTCACCGATAACTGGCAAGTCGGTGCCGGCTACACCTACACCCGCGCCCATTACATCAAGGATGAAAATCCGGAGAACGAGAATCAGCGTTTCGAGACCGACACGCCTGAGCACCTGTTCAAAGTCTCGACGATGTATCGCCTGCAGGGGCCGCTGGAGAAATTCCGGATTGGCGGAAACGTCTACTGGCAGAGCCGGATGTACAACGATGTGCCGCTCAACGCTGGCACTTATCGCCTCGAGCAGGGTAGCTACGCCGTTACTGACTTGATGGCGGGCTACGAAGTCAACAAACACCTGGACCTGCAAGTCAACGCCAACAATGTGTTCGACCGGGTCTACTACTCCTCGATCGGCTACAACACCACTTGGGGTTCTACCGATAACTACGGCACTCCACGCAGCTACATGCTGACGGCCAAATACAAATTCTGAGTCGGTAATACGCAGCGAGCCGCTGCTGGAGACGCCAAGTATGTCTTCAGCAACGGTGGTTCGGGATTACGACAGTCGACTGCGTAGCCGCTGTTTCCGCCCAAATTACTTGAACTATTGGGCCGATACCGTCCGTCTCGACCGGCATTAATAAACGAAATTCTCCCGGTTTATGTACCTCACAACTTATGCACGCGTTAACGCCCTCAGTGGTGTTTGCGCTCTTAGCCTGCATGAGGAATGACCCAATGTTTTTACATAACAAACGCCTCCAGTACACTGTGCGCGTGGCACAACCCAACCCGGGGCTGGCAAACCTGCTGCTTGAGCAATTCGGCGGTGCCAACGGTGAACTGGCCGCAGCGGCACGCTATTTCACTCAGGCATTGGCCGAAGAAGATCCTGGTCGCAAAGACCTGTTGATGGACATTGCCACTGAAGAATTGAGCCACCTTGAAATCGTCGGTTCGATTATCGTGATGCTCAACCGAGGTGCCAAAGGGCAACTGGCAGAAGGTGTGCAAGAGGAAGGTGAACTGTATCGGGCAATTAACGGCGCCGGTAACGACTCGCACATTACCAGCCTTCTATACGGTGCAGGCGCACCACTGGTCAACTCCGCCGGCGTCCCATGGACTGCGGCTTACGTAGACTCGATTTCTGAACCTACCGCAGACTTTCGTTCAAATATCGCCGCAGAAGCCCGCGCAAAAATCCTGTATGAACGCTTGATCAACGTGACCGATGATCCTGGCGTTAAAGAAGCACTGGGTTTTTTGATGACGCGAGAAATCGCGCACCAGAAGTCATTTGAAAAAGCGCTGCACGCCATTCAACCGAACTTCCCGCAAGGCAAGCTGCCTGGCGATCCGGCGTTCACCCATAAATATTTCAATATGTCAGGCGAACCCAATGTTCGCGGGCCATGGAACGAGGGTGCCGGCTGGGAGTATGTTGAGAGCCCGGAGCCTGCCGTTGACGGCGGTGACGGATCGGCTTCTGTGAAGCTTTCCCGAGACGATGAATCTGTTCTGGAAGCGATGAAGATTCGCACTGCATCCGACCCTCTCAGCGAACCGGTGACAGGCGCAGACCTGGGATCAGGTTACGTGCAGGGCAAAGATGCTTGATTGGTGTTCAGCGACCTCCCGTGAGGTCGCACAACTTCAGGAGTGACGAGAATGGAACACGATAACGGAACACTGTCAGTTCAGGACCACTTCAACAAAGTGATGGACAGAGCCTTCGCTGGTTTTGAACACGATTGCAGACAGGCTTGCAAAGGACTGAAGGTTTACATGGCAGTGATCATCTTCGGGATAGGCACAACACTGCCAAACGACCTGTCCGACCGTGAATAAGACCAAGCAGCGTGAATACGAAGATTTCTGATCGAAATACCGCTAGCGCAGAAAGACTGAACGCTGGCCGCATAAACGTTTCGAAAAATTGAGCGTTCATTTTTGGATGCGTGGAGAACAGCATGAACCAGCGCAACGCTGACCCGTTAGAGCAGGCTCCAGAAACCGACAAAACCCATGAAGTTCCGACGAAAAAAGGAAATTCAGACACAGGCCTGACCGACGACGAGCGTGTCAGCCGAGAGGAATCTGAAGGTGATGGAGCACGCGTCAAACCAGGCCCTGCTGACTTGGAAAGAGCTCCGACCCCATAACTGGCCAATTGATTTGTCTGGAATGGAAATGGCCAGGGATAACATCTGAATACTGGAGTACTGAATGCGACCGCAAACTTCATTCATATTTGACCTCGACGGCACGCTGACTGACAGCGTGTACCAAAACGTCGCGGCCTGGAAAGAAGCACTCGATTCGGAAAATATTCCGCTCGCCATGTGGCGGATTCACCGGAAAATCGGCATGAGCGGCGGCTTGATGCTCAAGACGCTGTCCCGCGAGACCGGGCTGACGATCAGTCCGGAACAGGCGAAGAAGCTGAGCGAGAAACATGCGCAGGCCTATGAGGCTTTACAAGGGCAGATCATTGCGCTGCCCGGTGCGGTGGAGCTGCTGAAAACGCTGACCGATGAGCGCGTTCAGTGGTGCATTGCGACCAGCGGAGGCATCAACACTGCGAGCATCAATCTCAAGGCCTTGGAGCTCGATGCCAAGGACATCAATCTCATTACCCGCGATGACGTCAAGTACGGCAAGCCAGACCCGGACCTCTTCCTGGCGGCCGCACAGAAAATGGATGTTGCAATAGAAGAATGCCTGGTCATCGGCGATGCGGTGTGGGACATGCTGGCCGCGAGGCGCTGCAAAGCCACTGGCATTGGTTTGCTCTCCGGTGGCTATGACCGCGGTGAGCTGGAGCGAGCGGGAGCTTTGAGGGTCTATGAAGATCCGCTAAGCCTGTTGCATCACCTGGATGAGGTGGCTTCGCGTCCCTGAACATACATTGGGATTGCTGCATGGCTCGAAGCGCACGACAACATCCGCGCTACAATGAGCGCGCCGTGCCACCGTCTAGGAAATGTATGACCCAACGTCGAATCACACTGACCATGCCGGCATGCGCGGCCGACACGTTTGAAGTCTTCCATAACCATTGCGTGCGAATGCAGTGGGATACGCTT
>JALYPE010000393.1 GCA_030856525.1 Pseudomonadota bacterium
CGTGAATCAATCATCGAATCGTCAGGGCGACGGCAGTAAGCCACGCCACGCAGAACCAGTGCACGCGGGTCGACGACCGATAAGTTGGGCGTGTGAGGGTGGACGTTCACGGTATCGACGGTCCTTCGCGCAGTTAGCGACGAGACTGAGCTTTTTTGGCACAGCCCGATACTGTAAGAAGTAACAGTCAGGGGTCGGCGAAATCGCCATCGCGAGCAGGCTCCCTCCCACAGTGGATCGTCTCGCATACAAATCTAATGTGCGCCGGAGATCAACAGTGGGAACGGGCTTGCTCGCGAATGGCTGCGCAGCAGCCCCGAACCCGATGGCGTATATTCGGCAAATTCCAATTGCCTGCGCAGCCGCCCATGAAACAGACCCCCGACGACCTCCAGCAGATCACCGCCACGACCCTCGACCATTACAACTCGGTGGCCGAGGGTTTTCGCGAAGGGACGCGCGATCACGACGTCAGTCAGAACATTGATACGCTGTTGCGGCATATCCACGGTGCGGCACCGTTCGACATTCTCGACTTTGGCTGTGGCCCTGGTCGTGATTTGCAAACGTTCACGCGCATGGGGCATCACGCTGTCGGGCTGGATGGCTCGGAGAAGTTTGCGCAGATGGCGCGCGATGACAGCGGTTGTGAGGTGTGGCAGCAAGACTTTCTGAAGCTGGATTTACCTGCCGGACGCTTCGACGGGATTTTCGCCAATGCGGTGCTGTTTCACATCCCGCGTCAGGAGCTGCCTCGGGTGTTGAAGCAATTGCGCGAAAGCCTCAAACCCGATGGCGTGTTGTTCAGCTCCAACCCACGCGGCGACAATCAGGAAGGCTGGAATGGGCCGCGCTACGGGTCCTATCACGACTTGCAAGCGTGGCGGGCATTGTTGACTGAAGCAGGGTTCGTCGAGTTGGAGCATTACTACCGGCCAGTGGGGCTGCCGCTGGCGCAGCAGCCGTGGTTGGCCAGTGTCTGGCGCAGGCTATAACACGCCTGGCTCAGTGCGGGCTCTCCACCTGATAGCTCACGGCGTCGCCCTCCGGACTGAACGCCGTGATGCTGTGCGCAGCCAATCGTCGCCCCTGCACTTGTCGCTCGCGGGCATCGAAATTGGCCACTAACCGTGTCGAATCGGCAAACGTTGTTTGCTGCACCTTCCGATCCTTTGTCAGCCAACTGAAATTAGTCATTGCCTGAGTCGCAAGACGCTCATGCAGGGGCCGAAAAAACGCATCCTGACGCTGGATCAAAGGCAGCCGCCGCTCCAGCGTTGCGGCGCTCAGGTGATAAAGCGGCGCGACGTTATAGAGCAGTTGAGTCAACTCGTTTTCAACATGGACATTACTCAGTTTCATACTATCGAAAGCCCAGTGATGGCTGGTGATGACCGAACCATGGAACACGGCCTGGTACAACGGTAAACGCATGACCGGATCAAAATAAAGACTGCGATAAG
Organism: Pseudomonadota bacterium; assembly: GCA_030856525.1. GTDB lineage: Bacteria > Pseudomonadota > Gammaproteobacteria > Pseudomonadales > Pseudomonadaceae > Aquipseudomonas. Next base: position 1,464 of record JALYPE010000393.1, read on the forward strand.
GCTCCTTGACCGGCACCGGTTTGAAAAAAATATCAGGCTGGTCGGGGGGAAACCAGGTGCCAAGAAAGGCGATCGGGGGTTTTTGCTCATGGCTTCATCGCCCCAGCCGAACACTGGCGTCTGCATGCCATGGGCAAACAGAATGCCCTGCGCGGTGACAGCGTTGCCGTCTTCGGAGCCCATGGGCAGATTGAGCGATTCGTTGATCCAGCGGCCGGCCGCGATATTCTCGGCGGCGTTCTGCGCCTGAGTCATGCTCGCGCCTGGCCGGTAACTGTCAAACAACATGCCCGCCGCTGTCACGTCCAGAAACCAGCTGTTGAAGCCGGCCACGGCCTGGATGGCTTTGATCCGCGATTCAAGCAACGGCCTGATGCATCTGGGGTCTGTGTAATAGCCGCTGTTGAGAAATCCGCTTTGCATTTCTCCGTCCTTTAGGACGATGCCGCAGTTGCGATAGGCGTTGCTGCCGAGATGGGCCGTGGTCCAGTCGGGGTTGTCAGTCGGACTCAAAGCCGTTTCGTAAGAATCATAGGGCGCCACCAGATATCCCGCGGCAACACCCGCCCGAACGGCTTCGGGGTGCCAGAGACCGGCTTCCCACGCTTCACCGACTCCTAGCCAGAGTCGCGGCAGATTAGCCTGCTGCAATCGCTCGATCATGTTCACTGAGACACTGTCGCCCCACCGCGCGGGATCCGCAGCCAATGCAGCAGCGAAGGCCTGCGCAAATTCGGCTCGCAGCTCGCCATAACGCCGGGTCAACACTTGCATGTCGGGCTCGCTGACCGTTTGCCAGCTCTGGCGGGCCGCGCGATTGAGTGCCGCGTTGAGCTCCCATAAAACGCTGCGTTGCTGATACGGGTTGAGCGCCCCCCCAGCGGCCTTCAACACCTTTTGGCTCTCTTCTCCCAGACAACCGC
>JALYPE010000398.1 GCA_030856525.1 Pseudomonadota bacterium
ACCTGGAAAAAGCCCTGACCCCGACCACTCGTCTCGGCGGGCATTTGGTCAGCGGTCACGTCGATGGCGTCGGCGAAGTGGTCACCCGCACAGAGAATGCGCGCGCTGTTGAATTCCGCATTCGTGCGCCGAAAGAACTGGCCAAATACATAGCCCACAAAGGCTCAATCACCGTCGACGGCACCAGTCTGACCGTGAATGCGGTCGATGGCGCCGAGTTCCTGCTGACAATCATTCCGCACACGCTCAGCGAAACCATCATGGCGTCGTACCAGCCGGGCCGTCGGGTCAATCTGGAAGTCGACCTGCTGGCACGTTATCTGGAACGCCTGCTGTTGGGCGACAAGGCTGCAGAGCCGGCAAAGTCTGGCAACATTACTGAAAGCTTTCTGGCCGCCAACGGCTACCTCAAATCCTGAAGCTCTAATTTCGAAAGGGGGTGCCTTGTGGCGCTCAATAGCATCGAAGAACTGGTTGAAGACATCCGCCAAGGCAAGATGGTCATCCTCATGGATGACGAAGACCGCGAGAACGAAGGCGACCTGATCATGGCTGCCGAGTGCTGCCAGGCCGAACACATCAACTTCATGGCCAAGCACGCCCGTGGCCTGATCTGCATGCCGATGAGCCGCGAGCGCTGCGAACTGTTGAAGCTGCCGTTGATGGCGCCGCGCAACGGTTCCGGGTTCGGTACCAAGTTCACCGTGTCGATTGAAGCCGCCACCGGCGTCACCACCGGTATCTCCGCGGCCGACCGTGCACGTACCGTGCAAGCCGCGGCAGCCAAAGACGCCAAGGCTGAAGACATCGTCAGCCCTGGCCATATCTTCCCGCTGATGGCCCAGGCAGGCGGCACCCTCGCACGCGCCGGCCACACGGAAGCCGCCTGCGACCTGGCGCGCATGGCCGGTTTCGAGCCAAGCGGCGTCATCTGCGAAGTGATGAACGACGACGGCACCATGTCGCGACGCACCGAGCTTGAGGCTTTTGCGGCCGAGCACAACATCAAGATCGGCACCATTGCCGACCTGATTCACTACCGGATGATCCACGAACGTACCGTTCAGCGGATTGCCGAGCAGCCGCTGGACAGCGAACTGGGCCAATTCAACCTGGTGACCTATCGTGATTCCGTGGAAGGCGACGTGCACATGGCCCTGACTCTGGGCAAGGTGTGCGCCGAAGAACCAACGCTGGTGCGCGTGCACAACATGGATCCGCTGCGCGACCTGTTAATGGTCAAACAGCCGGGCCGCTGGAGCCTGCGTGCCGCCATGGCCGCCGTGGCCGAGGCCGGCAGTGGTGTGGTGTTGCTGCTGGGTCATCCGCTGGATGGTGACGTGTTGCTCGCGCACATCCGTGAAACCGCGGATCATGCTCCCGTGAAAAAACCGACCACCTACAGCATCGTTGGTGCCGGTTCGCAGATTCTTCGCGACCTGGGTGTACGCAAAATGCGCCTGATGAGTGCGCCGATGAAATTTAATGCGATATCCGGTTTCGATCTGGAAGTTGTAGAATACGTGCCCTCCGAATAATTGCCTGGAAGTTCCGGCATTACCGTTCAAGGCGTGCGAGCTTTTATTGTGGTGAGGGGATTATCCCCGTTGGGCTGCGCAGCGGCCCATTTTTTGGGACTGCTGCGCTGTCCAACGGGGATAAATCCCCTCACTACAGGTGCTGCAGGTGAACGCCATGGCGGGATTTCCGGCGATGTATTCGCAGTAAAAATCACTGAGGGATGCGTAGAAAACGCGTCCCGGCTCTTTAAGAGATCTAACGAATGACCCTGAAGACCATCGAAGGTACCTTCATCGCCCCTCAAGGCCGCTATGCTCTGGTAGTGGGCCGTTTCAACAGTTTCGTGGTTGAAAGCCTGGTCAGCGGTGCAGTTGATGCCCTGGTTCGCCATGGCGTGAGCGAAAGCGATATCACCATCATCCGCGCACCTGGCGCCTTCGAAATCCCGCTGGTTGCGCAGAAAGTCGCTCAGAAAGGCGAGTTCGCAGCCATCATCGCGCTCGGCGCGGTCATTCGTGGCGGTACTCCGCACTTCGAATACG
>JALYPE010000399.1 GCA_030856525.1 Pseudomonadota bacterium
GTGGAAATCTGAATCACCGCGTTATCGTTGACGTTTTTCGCGAGCAAGCTCGCTCCTACAGGTATTCGGCATATCCAGAAATATTGTCGCAACGACAACTGTCCATTCCATACCTACCGTTTCCCTTCCATCATCGAAGAGGGCAACGGAATGTCCAGCAAGCAGAAGGCCCATCGGTTACGCACCGGCCGTCACTCGGAATCCGGTCGTGTTTACCTGCTCACCGCTGTTACCCATGCACGGCAACCCATTTTCACGGATTGGCGCATTGGCCGTCTCGTCACGCACGAGTTCAGAAGAGCTCATGAAGCAGGCAATGCCACTTGAGTCGCGTGGGTCGTCATGCCGGACCACATTCACTGGTTGGTCGAATTGCACAACGGTGATTTGCCAAAACTGATGCAAGTCGTCAAATCCCGCAGTGCCCGACTTATCAATCAGGCGCGAGGCTTTTCAGCGCCCGTTTGGCAAAAGGGTTATTTCGACCGGGCGCTGCGTCGCGAAGACGATTTGAAAACGATGGCTCGATATATTGTCGCCAATCCATTGCGAGCAGGACTTGTTGACCACATCGGCGACTACGCGCTGTGGGACGCCATCTGGATCTGAATTGTAGGAGCGAGCTTGCTCGCGAAGAACGTCAACGATGACGGGGGGTGTCAGGTTGCCAGCGTTATCGTTGACGTTCTTCGCGAGCAAGCTCGTTCTTACAACCATTCCCTCCGGCCGCCAGCCGTGTAGAATCGCGACATTCATCGCCAGACATCCCCCGGCGGGTTTATGAGCTCAAGCTGAAGCGCGCGGCGATCCCGCAAAGTTATCGGCAACTTCCGGACACACGGCCATTTCTGAGTGTTCCAGACGTCAATAGAAGCTCACTTCCCTTTTGATACCAGATTAGCCGCCCGGAGTGCTTCATGCCTGATTACCGCTCGAAAACATCCACCCACGGCCGCAACATGGCCGGTGCCCGCGCACTGTGGCGCGCCACGGGGATGAAAGATGACGACTTCAAAAAGCCGATCATCGCCATTGCCAACTCGTTCACCCAGTTCGTACCGGGCCACGTCCACCTCAAGGACCTCGGTCAACTGGTCGCCCGCGAAATCGAACGCGCCGGTGGCGTGGCCAAAGAATTCAACACCATCGCCGTGGACGACGGCATCGCCATGGGCCACGACGGCATGCTGTATTCGCTGCCGAGCCGCGAGATCATCGCCGACTCCGTCGAATACATGGTCAACGCCCACTGCGCCGACGCCATCGTCTGCATCTCGAACTGCGACAAGATCACCCCTGGCATGTTGATGGCGTCCCTGCGCCTGAACATCCCGGTGATCTTCGTGTCGGGCGGACCGATGGAAGCCGGCAAGACCAAGCTCGCTTCCCACGGCCTCGACCTGGTAGACGCCATGGTCATCGCCGCCGATTCCAGCGCTTCTGACGAGAAGGTTGCGGAATACGAGCGCAGCGCCTGTCCAACCTGCGGCTCGTGCTCCGGCATGTTCACCGCCAACTCGATGAATTGCCTGGTGGAAGCCCTGGGCCTGGCCTTGCCGGGCAACGGCTCCACACTGGCCACCCACAGCGACCGCGAGCAGCTGTTCCTGCAGGCCGGCCGCACCATCGTCGAGTTGTGCAAGCGTTACTACCACGACAACGATGAGTCGGTGTTGCCGCGTAATATCGCCAACTTCAAGGCGTTCGAAAACGCCATGACTTTAGACATCGCCATGGGCGGTTCCACCAACACCATCCTGCATTTGCTGGCCGCCGCCCAGGAAGCCGAGATCGATTTCGACCTGCGCGACATCGACCGCCTGTCCCGTCACGTGCCGCAACTGTGCAAAGTCGCGCCGAACATCCAGAAGTACCACATGGAAGACGTGCACCGTGCCGGCGGGATTTTCTCGATCCTCGGTTCGCTGGCCCGTGGCGGCCTGCTGCACACCGACCTGCCGACCGTGCACAGCAAAACCCTGGCCGAAGGCATCGCCAAGTGGGACATCACCCAGACCGACGACGAAGCCGTGCACACCTTCTTCAAGGCCGGCCCGGCGGGCATCCCGACGCAAACCGCGTTCAGCCAGTCGACCCGCTATGAAACCCTGGATGACGACCGTGAAAACGGCTGTATCCGCAGCGTCGAGCATGCTTATTCGAAAGAAGGCGGCCTGGCTGTTTTGTACGGCAACATCGCGCTGGACGGCTGTGTGGTGAAAACCGCCGGCGTCGACGAGTCGATCCATGTGTTCGAAGGCAACGCGAAAATCTTCGAAAGCCAGGACAGCGCCGTGCGTGGCATCCTCGCCGACGAAGTGAAGGCCGGCGACATCGTGATCATCCGTTACGAAGGCCCGAAAGGCGGCCCGGGCATGCAGGAAATGCTCTACCCGACGTCGTACCTGAAATCCAAAGGCCTGGGCAAGGATTGCGCCCTGCTCACCGACGGCCGTTTCTCCGGTGGCACCTCGGGCCTGTCCATCGGTCACGCTTCACCGGAAGCGGCAGCGGGTGGCGCGATTGGGTTGGTGCAAGATGGCGACAAAGTGCTGATCGACATTCCGAACCGCTCGATCAACCTGTTGATCAGCGACGAAGAAATGGCCGGCCGCCGCGCCGAGCAGGATCAGAAAGGCTGGAAACCGGTTGAGAAGCGTTCACGCAAGGTGACCACTGCGCTGAAGGCCTACGCCCTGCTGGCGACCAGCGCCGACAAAGGTGCCGTGCGCAACAAGGCGATGCTCGACGGGCTGTAAGCGCCGACCACCGCAATAAAAATGCCCCGCCCTGTGCGGGGCATTTTTTTGGATAAAACCCGACCCACTGTAGGAGCGAGCTTGCTCGCGAAAAACCTGAGAGCGCCGTGGGGTGTCAGGCTGCCAGCGTTATCGTTCACCACCATCGCGAGCGAGCTCGCTCCTACAGGGGATTTGCGTCGATCCGGGGTAGGAGCGAGCTTGCTCGCGATAGCAGCGACTCGGTTTTACTGGATCTCCTGCGGCGTGACGATCACCCAGTTTTTATCAGCCGTCACCGGCAGCCCTTCCTTCGCCTGAGCCGCAGCATTTTTGGCGATCATGCCATTGAGCTGAGTCATGTATTTGTCTTTGCGGTTGACCCACAAGTGAATGCCGCCCTTGGCCACGTCGACCCCGTGAAAAAGCATGAAGCCATCGCTCGTCGGGGTGTCGCCAGCGACCAGAATCGGTTTTTTCCATTCATCGATGTACGTCAGGATCGCGGCCTGCTTGCCGGCCATCCAGGTAGCCGGGGTCCACAGGTAAGGCGTCAGCTCCAGGCCCAGGTTTGCCTGCTCGTCATACTGGCCTGCGCTGATCTGTTTGCGCGCCGTGGTCAGGGCCCCGGACTCGCGATCCTTGAGCAGCATAGTTACGCCGATTACGTTCTGCGGTTTGACGTTGTAGCCATACTGCGGATCAGCCGCGACCATGCGCACCAGTTCTTCGGAGGCGGCGGTCATCACATAGACCTCGATGCCATTCTCCATGAGCTTGCTGTACAGCTCTTTCTGACCGGCGAATATCTGTGGCGGGTTGACCTCGATGGTCTTGACCACATCGCCTTCGTAATACGTGCTCGGTACCGGTTTGCCGGACGCCATCAACTCGTCTACGTAACCTTTGAGCTCTTTGAGCGTAAAGCCGGAAAACACCTGAGCGACCCACGGGTAACACACCATGTCGTCGAGTTCGCAGAGGCGGTAGTAATAACTGAACAGGCTTTCCTTGTGCTCGGCGGTGTCTTTGAACGGAATCAGTTTCAGAGAGGGATCGAGTTTCTCGCGGGTGATCAGGCCCTTGTTCTCCATGAACGGCAGCAACGACTCTTCCAGGTCATAGCGGTAACTGGTGTTGTCCATGTCGAACACGGCGTAGTTACCCTTGTTCGCGTTGGCGGCAATCATTGCGTCCAGCGCCTTGGCCTGATCGCGCGGCCAGTGTTTGAGATCGGTGGCGAACGCCTGGCCCGCGAGGCTCAGGCCAAGGCCCAGTCCCAGTGCAACAGCCACAAATGTCGGAGCGAGTTTCATCGGCATGCTTCCCTAATAAAAGACCCTGGATCAACGACACCGACGCTAACAAATAACCACAACGATCTGCGCCTGCCAGCGACCACCCAGATCCCCTGCGCGTCAGCTGCATCCCTGACACCGACACCCGCTTATTCCAAAAACGACAGTCACCCTGCCTTTTTGATATTAATTCATTGCAAATCAAGCTGTTAGGCTTGCCGGCTCGCAGCTTCCCCGGAAGGTGGCTGGCACAAGTCTTAGTGGAGTTTTCAATGAACCTGCCGTTGATCCTCAATCTTCTGGTGTTTCTCGCCCTGCTCATTGGCCTGGCGCAAACCCGTCACACCTCGTGGAGCCTGGCGAAAAAAGTCCTGCTCGCGTTGGTGCTGGGCGTGGCATTCGGTGTCGCGCTGCACACCGTCTACGGTGCCGGCAACCCGATTTTGAAAGCCTCGATCAGCTGGTTCGATCTGGTCGGCAACGGATACGTGCAGTTGCTGCAAATGATCGTGATCCCGCTGGTCTTCGCCTCGATCCTCAGCGCCGTGGCGCGGCTGCACAATGCGTCGTCGCTGGGGAAAATCAGCTTCCTGACCATCGGCACGCTGCTGTTCACCACTGCCATCGCGGCGCTGATCGGCATCGGTCTGACCAACCTTTTCGGCCTGACCGCTGAAGGGCTGGTCGCCGGCACCCAGGAAATGGCCCGCTTGCAAACCATTCAGAACGACTATGCCGGCAAGGTGGCCGACCTGAATGTGCCGCAGTTGCTGTTGTCGTTCATCCCGCAAAACCCTTTCGCCGACCTGGCCCGGGCCAAGCCGACGTCGATCATCAGCGTGGTGATTTTTGCAGCATTCCTGGGCGTAGCCGCACTGCAACTGCTGAAGGATGACGTGGAGAAAGGTCAAAAAGTAATCAACGCCATCGACACCCTGCAGGCGTGGGTGATGCGTCTGGTGCGTCTGGTGATGAAGTTGACCCCGTACGGCGTCATGGCCCTGATGACCAAAGTGGTCGCCGGCTCCAATTTGCAGGACATCATCAAGCTCGGCAGTTTTGTGGTGGTGTCCTACCTCGGACTGGGCCTGATGTTTGTGGTCCACGGCGTGCTGGTGTCTGCTGCCGGGATCAACCCGCTGCGCTTTTTCCGCAAGATCTGGCCGGTGCTGACGTTTGCCTTCACCAGCCGCTCCAGCGCTGCGACGATTCCGTTGAGTATCGAAGCGCAGACCAGCCGTCTGGGCATTCCGCAGTCGATCGCCAGTTTCGCTGCCTCGTTCGGCGCGACCATCGGCCAGAACGGTTGTGCCGGTCTGTACCCGGCCATGTTGGCGGTGATGGTGGCGCCGACCGTGGGCATCAATCCGCTGGATCCGCTGTGGATCGCGACACTGGTGGCGATCGTCACCCTCAGTTCGGCCGGTGTGGCAGGCGTGGGAGGCGGTGCGACGTTCGCCGCGCTGATCGTGCTGCCGGCGATGGGGTTGCCGGTGTCACTGGTGGCGTTGCTGATTTCGGTTGAACCGCTGATTGATATGGGTCGCACAGCGTTAAACGTGAGCGGCTCGATTGCGGCGGGGGCGATTACCAGTCAAGTGATGCAGCAGACGGATAAAGCGTTGCTGGGGGCGGATGAGCATGGGGAGTTGGCGCACGCTTGAGTCTTTCGGCGACTGGACGGTCCTCTTCGCGAGCAAGCCCGCTCCCACATTGGATCTCCGGTGTTCACACGGTCCAGTGT
>JALYPE010000435.1 GCA_030856525.1 Pseudomonadota bacterium
GCGTAGGGTTTCAATGCCATGAGCCGTGCCAAAAGCTACGGCACTGAGCGGATAAGTGCTGTCGCGTCTATTCGTAAAGAACTCGATGACCGCGTTGGAAGTAGAGCGGAAATTCTTGGATCTATGCTGGGGATCAAGATACGTAGTGGGAAACCTACCCGACAACTCGGCATCACTTACTTTGTCCGAGAGAAAATACCGAAATCCGAGCTGAGTCCTCGCAAGAGAGTACCGATGACTCTCAAAATGGGTAATCAGATAGTGAGGACTGACATTGTCGAGTGGCCTCGGATGATTGAGCAATACGCAGCGACACCCACGATCATCAGTGATGGTAAAACACAAGGGACCTTGTCTTGTTTTGCCTCATCAGATGCTGGAGTGTTCGGTATTTCCTGTGCACATTGCTTGGTAGGTGCTGACGGAAGGCCCGCGACACCAACTGAGGTTGCCTATTTTGCAGATAGTCAGCAGCGATGGGTCGGAGCCGGGGAAAGTGTCTATCTGGTTTATTCCGCTGGTACTGGATTGGCTGATAACTATGGATATCTAGATTGTGGACTTTTCAGTCTTCATGATGAGTCCCTGGAAGCAAGGGCTAATTCCGGCCAGGTGGTTTCCGTTGTCAGCGATACTCGCTCGCTGCTAGGTTCCATTTTGGTTGCAGCTAGCGCACTGAATGCTCCAGGTTCAACGAATCACTGGCGAAAGGCGGTGGTGGTTGGCGTAGAGGCCGACGCTATGGGTGAGCGCTGTGATTTAGTCCTCGCGGTTGAGGCTCCTGGAACATTTCGCGGTGACAGCGGCATGCTTTGGCTTACGCAGGACGGGATAGCAGCTGCAATCCATGCTCGAGGGGAGGAGCGTCCAGGGCTCCATGGGAGTCGCCTTACGACAGCGATGTCAGCGGCTCGCGTGGTCAATCATTTGGCCGTACAGATGAGGATTTAATGGATCATGCTGATGCCGCGTCTGATCCAAACGAGCAGTATCTAAGGCCCCCAAAAAAGGTTCCGCAACTTTAGATACACTCCTTGCAAACCGCGGCTTGCAAGGGCCTTGAAATCAGTAGCTTGCGGAACGCCTTTCGTGCTAACCTATTGATCTACTTAGTTTTGTGGCGTGGATTGCAAATCCACCTACGCCGGTTCGATTCCGACCTCGGCCTCCACTTTAAACGAGCTCCGTAGATCTATGATTTACGGAGCTTTTTTATTGCCGCAATCCTGCAAGATTTAGTCTTGAAATGATCGTCGGCGAACTTGCTTCACCGGGGGTGGGTGTATATATTTCCCCCTCTGCAATACAGGCGTCAGGACTGCCAGGTTTTCACGGGTCAGTCGTCAGACTGCTTGATCGCGCTACCGCCCGAATGGCGAAACTGGTAGACGCATGGGACTTAAAATCCCCCGCTCGTAAGGGCGTGCCGGTTCGATTCCGGCTTCGGGCACCATTTTAAATCAAGGGTTTGCGGGCGACAGCTGATGCAAGCCCTTGATTGTTTCTGGTCCGCTATTTTGGAGTTGGTCTGCAATTCACTTGGTAGGCGAGACTTTCTTACCTAGCCGATTCCGAATGTATTGCTCCGTCATTACAACGGTCGTATGCCCAAGTTGATCTCTCGCCTGCATGATGTCTCCGCTCGATTCGGCTTTGTCCGTGCCTGCTTTTGCGCGTAAATCCCGCATCTGAAATTCAGACTTCGCAATGCCGGCCGCTTCCCTCGCCAAATCAAATCTTCTCCGCAACATGGCTACCGTCATCGGTGTGCCGTCTTCCGTAACGATCAACCGCGTCGAGCGGACCTTGTGTTCCGTTTTTCGGGACATGATTCGATCAATCAATACCTTCAGCTCTCCCGTGATTTCTATTCGACGCTTCGCCTTTGTTTTGGCCTGCAGGACCCAAATCTGCCCGTCGCGCACGTCCCGCTCATCCATCAGCCGGGTATCGGTAACCCGCTGACCAGTCAGATAGGCCAGGTCCATCGCGTCTTGCAACCCGACGTCTGCCTTGTCGTGCACGCATTTGAACAGCGCGTCCTCGACGTAAGTGTCGCGCCCGGTCTCCTTGTTGCCCTTGATACCTGCGCACGGGTTAGCCAGAGAGGTGTAACCCTTGTCCCTCGCATAGTTCCAGATGGAACTGAGTAGCGCTTTCTCGCGATTGGCCCGGACAGGCGCAGCCTTCCGCCATGTGAGGTACTGGCGGACGTGCAAGGGCTCGATCGTTTCCAGAGGTGCGGGCGGATCGTCGAAAAACGCTATGAGGTTTTTCATCTCGCGCTTGTTGTCTGCCTGGGTGGCTTTGCCTTTCCCAGGCACGATGTCGACCATGTATTTCTCGGCGACGTATCGGAAGGTGATTACCTTGGCGACCAAGTCGGTGGCGGTGCGATCGCGCTCGAGCTTGGCGTACTCCATGATCGCCAGGCCGTAGTCGCTGCCCAGCGGGATCTCTTTGCGGTCCTTTCCACCGGTATCGTAGTAGTAGAATACCCGGCCGCTGGCTTTCTTTCGCTCGCGCAGCCGAGCTATCGAACCGGGTTTGCTTGGTCGTCGCCCCATGTCAGCTAGCCTTACGTGGTTTCCATACGGGTTTTTCAGCTTCAAACATACCGACTGCGGTGACGGCCATGGCCGTGACACTTGGCCAGCCGTTCACCTTGATCGTGTGCCTGACGCCATTCTTCTTCAAATTGAGAATTTGACCTGCCTTTGTTCGCGCGCCGGTGAGCTCGCAAACCTCCTCGTGGGACAGAAACTGGATGCTCATGAGCTGCTCCATGCCGCGCGTGGCGGCAGAAGATGATTGATAATAGTGGCGGCCTGGATTGGAGCTGGTCGATGCGTATTGGAGGATGTCGGTAAATGTTCAGCAAATACCCCGAACAAAAGCAGGCCCGATTGTGGCTGGGAGCCATTGGCGGTGCCTTCCTGGCTCTGGGAATCTTTCTGATCGCCGTCGAAGCAGTTATCGGTATTCTTTTCACAGTGTTGGGAAGTGGCTTCGTGCTGCTGGCCTTTTTCGCGAATCGAAAAACATTTGCGAGGGCACTGCGCGTGCTGGGCTGGTTCGACGGGCTTTCGTGAGCTGCTGAATGTCTGCCGCACTCCGGTAAGCCATGATTGATGATTCGTATATGAGGCGTCACGTGGCCGAATGCCCCGCATAAGGAGCATTTCGACGATGGGCTGGTTGGTAAATGTTTTAGTGGCTTTTTGCCGGGATTTCGGGTCTAACAAAAGTGTGTAAAAGTTCATTCGAACCGACAACATCCCGGGCGGAGGGCACGTGTCACACCATATGGATGTGCCTATCGCGCACGCTTATCGAGGTCACACGATTTTTCTCAAGTTCGACTGGCTGCGTCCAAACGATGACGCGCCTGCGTGCGCGAAGATCATCGAGCCAGGCGCCGTTGATGGGCTTGGTGAAGTTGCTGCCGAACTATCTGGGCCTTGGCCCGACTACCCGGCTGCGCTGGATGAGGCGATGGCAGCGGCTGAACGGTGGGTTGATAGTCAGTTGCGTTGAAGCTTCTACATGTGTCAGGCCATGCAGGCGAGGGCAGAGACTGGGATGATCATGGCGTCACCTGTTGTGAGTTACAGATGACCACCGAATATCCTTCCGGACTGTCATCATCTTCCAAAGCATTTACGGGCCCGATCTTTGCCAATGCCGCCCGGGCCGCCGTCTCGTTGGCGATAAGCGCGCGACGCTCCGCAAAGACCCAAAGGTCTACGCCGGTCCCGCTGGTGCCGTTATCCATCCAGCTGCTGCATGACTCGGCATCTTCCTTGGCCGCTTCCAGATAGTCTGCGGTTCGGCAATGCGGACAAATGTTGGTTACGTCCTGCGGGTCCCATCCTTCTCCGTCGCCGGCATACCAGAGATAACCACCCTCGCGGCATACCCAGTCACCGTACGTGTAGCCGCAAGCTTTCATGGCTTCACCCGCTTGGCCAGGAGTCGGTCACATTCAGCAGACAGATCAAAGTCGTCCTCGTGCGCCTTTCTGCTGAGCGCGACCATCGTGCGTATCGGGCAGTCGATGATGAAGCGATACCGCTCCGCGTCCTTCCGATACGACTCGATCAGCTTCGCCTGCTGCTCGACAGTCGCCTTCAATGCGATCAGCTCCATATCCGTTTGGGTCAGGCTTTCGAATGCTTCTCTGGTGGTTAGAGAAGATTCATGCTTCTGGTCGTTCATGATGTCGCCCATAGGGTAAGTGGAAGCCAGACGAAGAGGGTGCAGCCGGCGATGCATTTCAGGATCATGGCGTCACCTGCTTGAACTCGACGACCCATACCCAAGGGTTGGCTTCCCAGTTGCCACCGACGGATTGCCATAAGTCCCGTAATGCTGGCACCGGGTATTTGTGGCATGCACCACCTTCGTCGCTCGCGCACCACTCGCGTAGCGGACCTCGGTGAACACCTTCGGCTGCGGCCTGCTCGTAGGTAATGTCCTGCAACCGTTCGACACGCACCTCGGTGATCTCCAGCACGATGCGGCTGGCCCAGCGAGGCATGTGGATGCTTGGCCGCCAGGCGCCTTCGTACTGAAGTTCGTCGGTGTAAGGTTTCCACGCGGCTTTGTCTGGAACTTGCCAGAGCCCATAGTCGCCAACTGTGCAGCTCGCTCGGTAAATCCGGGCGGCGGCGCGCTCGTTGCCTTTGACCAAGTTGTCGTTCCAATCGACACATACGCCGTCTTCGTTACCGAGCAGAGCGAACGTCTCGCGCACCCACAGCCGGTCGCCTGGCTTTCCGTAAGGGCAAAGGTCAGCATTGCCAGGCAGCGCCAGAAAGGAAGGCTCAAACCCAGCAGCCAAGCAATCCAGCGCTGCACGTTTGGTCACCGGCCGCCGCGTTACTGTTTTCCGGCCTTCCAGAATGGCGCGCACCATCGGGGCCGAGAACAAGATCGGCCGTTCCTTTACTTGGA
>JALYPE010000444.1 GCA_030856525.1 Pseudomonadota bacterium
AATCTGATGTGTACGGTGCAACAGTATCAGCCTCCTGTTGCGCCACTGAAATGTTGCTGAGTTTGCCCCTCAGCAACGTTCACCTGACCGAAGCAACTCGCGAAAACTGCGCCGCCCAAAATCTCGCAGAAAGCTGCAGAGGACGTAGTTGCCGCTTTGAGATTCAAGAAGCCAGTAACGCCCTTCTTTCCATGCCCTCTGAATTTTTCCTGTTCGAAGAAGGCCTCCATCTGCTGGGCGAAAAGCGTCACCTTGCTCAACGTGATCGAAGGACACGCCATGGCACGTGTCATTTACGATGAAGGCATCGCTGATGAACGCAGTGACCGGTACCGAATACTTTCGGATGCTCGCCCGCCCGAGGCGGCACAGCTGAAAGTCGGTCAATGCTTTGCTATGAAATTCGACTTCGATGATTTCAGACATCCCGAAAACGCTCCAAAACGAATCCAGATAATTTGCCGGCGCGTTTCACGCGTCAGGCCGACATTGAAAAAGCTGCACCCACAGTGGCCTCTTTTCTCAGGCCAGATCCCCAAAGGAGATAAACCGTACTGTTGGTTTCAAACATGCTGCCTTCGGTGAAAGACAGGCCGAAATTGCTGCGCACCCACATGCCAGGCTGAAATCGATTTCTACTATCGAGAACGACCTCATGTGCATATAGGGTGGCCGGAAGTAGACCGATGCCCATGAGCTTTTCTTTCTCATCCGGGTTAACCGTAAGGTCGATCAAAATCCATTGCCGTACTACGCAAAATGGTTTCCCTGGGAACGCTTTTGCAGCCAATGCAATCAGCTCAACCTGGGTGCCCTGCCAGCCAACCATCAGCTCCCCTGCGCCGTAAAGTAGCTGCGAGATTTCTTCTAACGTAACCATGTAGTTTCTCGAATTCGATTTAGGTTCAGCTGACACCGTTAGCGGGCCCCGGTGCCACGCAGAAAAACTGAGTTGTCACGGGGGGCATCGCTGAACGACTGCCTATCAAAGCTCGATAAAAAAATCCGGATCGAAACCAGTTAGTTGATTTGGGTAGCCGCGAGGATTTGAAACGACTCGGCATCCACGCTTTAAGAAATCCGCTGCGACATGGGTATGTCCATAAACCCAAAGATCGGCCTTGGACACGAGTTCCGGCCAGTCATTGGCGTAGGCAGCGATCAGGTGTGCGGGAAGATCATCAGCCACGTGATCCAACGCCGGCGCATGATGTGTAACTACAACAGTTTTGCCATCGAATGGCTTATCCAATTCCTGTGAGAGCCAGGCATAGGCTGCTTTGGATTTAACGATCAAGTCATCTGGACGGAGGCGACGGTAACTCTCATCAGTTCTTATGACGGTGTAGTCGTTCATCCATTCCCATGCGACGCGTTTCGCGGCAACTACATCTCCGGTCGACGAGTAGTCTGTCCACGCTGTCGTGACCAAAAACCTAGTTTGATTCAGGATCAAGGCCTCGTTTTCGAGAACGTGGACATGTGGCGATGCCGCGCCCTTCATTTTTCGAAGCGTGTGATCAATGTGGCCGCCGTAGTACTCATGATTTCCGCAGATGTAAATCACCGGGCACTGGAACGTGACGTTCGCCCATCGCACGCCGCGCGATTTGATATCAATGTCGCCAGCGAGAATCACTAAGTCCGCATCGCTTGGGGTGGGATCGAATTGAGCAAACTCAAGGTGCAAATCTGAGTAGATTTGAAGCTTCATCGAAGTCACCCTTGTTGTTCATTGTTCGGCACATTCCTGACCTGCTGAATGTGCAGTCTTGGAATCTTCGTAGATCGTCCGAATACGGGTAAGTGAGCTGGAGTCGAGACTTTCTCGAGCAGTGCTATACACAACCCCGCTCGCAACTTTGTGCAGCAAGACACACCGTCCGGCTTGGTCGTATCCGGTGACCAGGCTCACTAGCCTCTCCATACGCTCGGAGGAGGTACCGTTGACCCAAGGTGAGGTAATGACCTGAACCTCTTCAACCAGGCAAGTTGGGCCCTCCAGCTCCAGGAGGTCGGACAATAAAGAGGCGTCAGTTGGCATAAACCTTTTAGTGAGGTGCCTGGCCCCCTCAGCGAACCGAAGGATGACGTGATACCAAGGATCCATTGATTCTCGCTCTACCATTCGCCATGCGGTTCTTCCTGGCCCAGGGAAACCGGGTCGCCCTTCCCTATAAAATTCATGTGAAATAAACATTTCGCGTTTCCTTTCCGTCCGGGTCAGTGATTGACCTCTAGTCGACCCACTGTCGATCTTTCATATCCTAGCTTTCCGTCTATCCATCGAGGCGTCTCCTATGCTTGGACGCACCTCACTGGTTACCGGCATTTTCCTCGAGATACGATCAAAAAGCGGCTGACAATACATGTGATATGTTTGGTGCTCAGGTCGCTAACACTGCCTGATGCCCAATCTCCGAAAGACTCTGAAACCTATGAT
>JALYPE010000446.1 GCA_030856525.1 Pseudomonadota bacterium
GGATCCGTGGACTCAATCGCCTGGGTGGTGATGCCCGATCATTTCCATTGGTTGATGCAGCTTCAGGGCAGCAGCCTTGGCAGGGTCATCGGCGCCACCAAGGCGCGCTGCACTCACGCTGTTAACAAGCTCACCGGCCGGCAAGGCCCATTGTGGCAAACAGGGTTCCACGATCGCGCAATACGTGATGGCGAAGACCTTCTGCCGTTCGCGCGGTACATCGTCGCTAACCCTCTGCGCGCAGGATTGGTGAAAAAAATCGGCGATTACCCATTGTGGGATGCCTGCTGGCTGTAGCGCCAAACACCGCTTGTGTTAGGAGATTTATCCACTTTGGATACCTGCCCGATGTAGCGCAAAACCCCGATTGTGCAGGGGATTTATGCCACTTTGGATACTGCCCGATGCAGCGCAAAACCCTCGATTATGTAAGGGATTTACCACTCTGGATACCTGCCATATGTAGCGCCAGACTCTGATTGTGGTGAGGGGATTTATCCCCGTTGGGGGGCGCAGCCGCCCTGATTTAGTGACTGCGTTCTTTCTGCTGCACCGCGTGCGCAGATACTACGGCTGCTGCGCAGCCGAACGGGGATAAATCCCCTCACCACAGATAAATCCCCGCACCACAAATAAATCCCCTCACCACACATAAATCCCCTTCACCACAGTGAAAGTTTCGCCGCAGAAGAAAAGAGGCAATTCCCTCTTCACAATTTTTTCACCAAACCCAACCACCGGCTAAGCTTCAAACAAGTCCGATCAATCTGCGTGAATGGATCAATCGACTATGGGCGCTTTGTGGCAAACCGATTCGAGTAAAACTGTGGTTCCGACTGAACGAGTGGATGAAGCGCCTTTACCTGAAAAACCTGGTCGTTCCCGGCACGGCTGGGGCGCGTTCTGGTTGTTGCTGGTGATTATCGCGATTGTCGTGGGGCTGGCGGCTGCCAAGGAAATGCGTACCGCGCAGTTTCAATCCCGAGAAATCAGCAAGTTCGCTGCTTCCCTGACTTACGACATGCAACCCGGCCCCAGCGATGCCATTCGCTACCCCGGCGCAGGGCCCTTCGATTTGCGCCTGGGTTACAGCTCCATGGGCGAATTCCTGCCGCGCCTGCTCAAGCGCGACTACGTGATTGCAGCACAGACACGCTTCTCGAAAGGCCTGATGGACTACAACGACAACGGCTTTTTCGTGCCCTACGCCGAGAAAATCCAGGCGGGGCTGTCGATTACCGATTGCCGGGCCGCGCCGCTTTATCAGTTTCACTACCCGCAGCAGCTTTACTCGGACTTCAACGCGATCCCGCCGGTGGTGGTGAAGAGTTTGCTGTTCATCGAGAACCGTTTCCTGCTCGATCCCAAACAACCCCAGGCCAACCCGGCAGTCGACTGGCCGCGTTTCGGCATGGCGGCCTGGTCGCAAGTGGCCAAGCTGCTGCACTTGCCCGGTCAGTCAGCCGGCGGCAGCACCCTGGCGACGCAACTCGAAAAATACCGACACTCCCCGGATGGCCTGACCGTGTCCGGCGCGGAGAAACTGCGGCAGATGTTTTCCGCTACCGTACGCGCTTATCAGGCGGGCCCGGACACGCTGGTCGCGCGGCAGAATGTCGTTCGCGACTACCTGAACAGCGTGCCGTTGTCTGCCGTGCCAGGCCACGGTGAAGTGCATGGCATGGCCGAAGGTTTACGCGTCTGGTACGGCGCCGACTTCAACAAGGCCAATGAGCGCCTGGCCAGCTCCGACACCGACCCGAAAACCATGGCCGACAAAGGCCTGGCCCTGCGCGAGATGCTCTCGTTGATGATTGCCCAGCGCCGCCCTTCCCACTACCTGACCAAGGGCCGCGACGAACTGGCCAGCCTCACCGACAGCCACATTCGTCTGCTCGCCCAAAACGGCATCATCGACGCGCCTCTCGCCGCCGCGTCGTTAGCCAGCAAAGTCACGTATCGCGACTGGGCGACTCAGCCGACTATCCAGCCTATCGAAACCAACAAAGGCATCAGCGTGGCGCGCAGTCGTCTGGCCGGATTGCTCAATCGCCCACTGTACGACCTCGACCGTCTCGACCTCTCGGCCACCAGTACCCTGCAAGGCGAGCTGCAAGCCCAGGCCACCGAATACCTCAAGCAACTGGCCGACCCGGCATTCGCCACGCAGATTGGTCTGATGGGCGAACGCTTGCTGACACCCACCAGCACGACTCAGGTGCGTTACAGCTTCACGCTGTTCGAGCGCACCCCGGACGGCGCGCGGGTGCGGGTGCAGACCGACAGCACCGATCAACCGTTTGACATCAAC
>JALYPE010000449.1 GCA_030856525.1 Pseudomonadota bacterium
GCTCACGGCTTCTTGCTGCCGGGGATTGAGTCGGGACATACGGAATCAGGGAGTCGTTTGCGAAATGGGCCGGCATTTTAACAGGCTCAGCAAATCGTGCTGCTCTCTCCGACTTGTGACCCAACACGCGATCTATATTTGCCGGTTTTGTTACTTTCACGCAGGATATGCAACGAATTTGCGGCTAATGTTCGCGATTCGAGATACAAAGGCCTTGTTTGATCACTGATATCGTTTGGTCGTAGGTAGGTGTAGCGGCATATTCCGCTACCCACCTCACTGCAGAGTCTAGGGAGCTAGCTTGTCTACGCCTGTCGAACCCTTGCGTTTGCTGTTACTGGCCGAAGAGCCAGCGTGGGCAGCGTTGTTGCGCGAGTGTCTGGCTCCGATGGGGAGCTCGGCCGTGCTTATCAGCGCGCCGAGCTGGGAATCGGTCAGCACTCTGTTCGATGACAACCGCAACGCGATGTTGTTGACGTTACCCGAACTTCAGCCGGCTCCTGGCCGCTGCAGTCTGCCGACGGTATTGCTGCTGGAACACGAGCCTGCAGCGCCGCCCGTTGGCGTCAGTGACTGGCTGGTGCGCGATCACCTTGATCCGGGCATGTTGCGCCGTTGTCTGCGCCATGTGCGTGAACGCGGGTTGCTGGAACACACCCTGCAGCGTCTGGCCGAACAGGACCCCTTGACCGGCATTGCCAACCGTCAGGGATTCCAGACCTTGCTCGCCGCGCGGCTGGCGGAAAACGACGGCCGCGGTCTGGCGCTGGGTCACCTCGACCTCGACAACTTCCGCCACGCCAACGACGCCCTCGGTCACCAGGCCGGCGACCGGTTGATTCTGCAAGTGGTTGCGCGCCTGAAGAGCCAGCTCGAGGTGGGTGACCAACTGGCGCGGCTGGGCAGTGATGAATTCGCTTTACTGATCGACACCCGTCGCGCGCCGCAACGCGCCGAATGGATGGCCGAAAGAATCACCGAAGCCTTGGCCGAGCCTTATTGGGTCGATGGCGAAAGTCTGCTGATCGGTTCCAGTCTGGGCATCGCCCATGCGCGGGCGCAGGCTGGCGCCGACCCGCTGATGTGGCATGCGCACATCGCCATGCAGCAGGCCAAAAGCACTCAGGGCTGCACTTTTCATATCTTCAATGAACGGATCAATCGCAACGCTCGCAGCATGGCCGATCTCGAGAGCGAACTGCGCCGGGCCTTGCGTCGCGACGAACTGGAGCTGCATTACCAGCCTCGCCTGAATCTTAAAACCGGCCAGATCGTCGGCCTCGAAGCGCTGGTGCGTTGGCGGCATGCCGAGCGCGGTTTGTTGCCACCCAGTGAGTTCGTGCCGCTGGCCGAGCAGAGCGGCCTGATCGTGCCGCTCGGTTACTGGGTCATTTCCCGAGCCCTGCGCGACATGCAGGCCTTGCGCGAACATGGGCTGCCGGCGCTGCACATGGCGATCAACCTGTCGTTTCGGCAATTTCAGGATAGTCAGTTGCTGTCGACGTTGAGCCGGTTGATTGCCGAACGTGGCGTCGAAGCGCAGTGGCTGGAGTTCGAGCTGACCGAAACAGCGGTGATGCGCCGCAGTGATCTGGTGAAACAGACAATGGACGCCCTTGGACGTCTGGGCGTGCGTTTTTCCCTGGACGATTTTGGTACCGGGTTTTCATCGTTCGTGCACCTCAACAGCCTGCCAATCGCTTTGTTGAAGGTCGACAAGAGTTTTGTCGGTGGTATGGAAGGGCGCGAGGAAAATCGCAAACTGGTTCACGCGATGATCAATCTGGCGCACAACCTCAACCTGGAAGTGGTCGCAGAGGGCGTGGAAACCCGAGAGCAACTGGATCTGCTGCGCGGTTTTGGTTGCGATCAGGTGCAAGGGTTTCTGATCAGCAAACCCTTGCCGTTGCCGGAACTGGTTGAGTATTTGAGCTTTGGCAGCGGTCAGCAGGCGGCAGTGGAAGTTCTGGTCTGACAGCTAACTTGATTACTGATCTGACCCCAAACTGTAGGAGCTGGCTTGCCAGCGATGAGAGCTGACATTAAACCGCGAGGCAATTGTCAGACCGCTATCGCTGGCAAGTCGGATCGCCGCCCGCAGCTCCTACAGGGTGTCTTAATCCGGCTGGGCGATGTCGAAACCCAGCAGCGACGGCTCCCGCCGAATCATCCGCTTCATCTTCCACTCAAACGCCAGCGTCAAACTCACCGCCGCGCATGCCAGTCCCAGTGCCAAGCCCCACCACACGCCCGTCGGGCCTCCGCCCAGGTTGAAGGCCATCCACCACGCGGCGGGTGCACCGATCAGCCAATAACAACCGAGGCCAACCAGGAAGGTGGTCTTGGCGTCCTTGAGCCCGCGTATGCAGCCCATCGCGATGGTTTGCGTGCCGTCGAACAGCTCGAACCACGCCGCCACCGCCAGCAGGCTCACTGCCAGGTTGATGAC
>JALYPE010000466.1 GCA_030856525.1 Pseudomonadota bacterium
CGACACCACTGTGCAGATGAGCGACTTCAAAAACGAAGGCGTGGTGGCATCCAGTGCCTGGCCGTATCAGGTCAACGGACTGATGAACGAGAAACAGCCGATCGCTTCAACCATTCCCAAAGAGGGCGCCACGGGTTGGGCTGACACCACCATGCTGCACACCGAGGCCAAGCATCCGAACTGTGCGTACAAGTGGATGGACTGGTCGCTGCAACCGAAGGTCCAGGGCGACGTCGCCGCCTGGTTCGGCTCGTTGCCAGCTGTACCGGCGGCATACCAAGGCAGTGAACTGCTGGGCGCGGAAGGTTGCAAAACCAACGGTTTCGACCAGTTCGAGAAGATCGCCTTCTGGAAAACTCCGCAAGCTGAAGGCGGCAAGTTCGTGCCGTACAGCCGCTGGACCCAGGATTACATCGCGATCATGGGCGGCCGCTAAACCTGTGTAGCAGCTGAGGCACGAGGCTGCGTCGGGCTGCGCAGCGGCCCCCGAGTGCGGTCCTGCGGACACGCAACGCAGCCTCGTGCCTCGGCAGCTGCTACACCGAACGGGGACAGATCCCCTCGCCGCATCAGTAGCCCGGTTACATAGACGCCATCTCGATTAGATTTTTCAGAAGTCCAGGCAGGGCCGCTGCGACGGCCTTCGCCTTTTTTGGAGCACCGCACCATGACGCTTGCAGTCCAGTTCACCAACGTTTCCCGTCTATTCGGCGAAGTGAAAGCCGTAGATCGGGTTTCCATCGACATCCAGGACGGCGAGTTTTTCTCCATGCTGGGCCCTTCCGGCTCGGGCAAGACCACCTGTCTGCGCCTGATCGCCGGTTTCGAACAACCGAGCGCAGGCTCCATCCGTATCCACGGTGAAGAAGCGGCCGGTTTGCCGCCCTACCAGCGTGACGTCAACACCGTCTTCCAGGATTACGCCCTGTTCCCGCACATGAACGTGCGCGACAACGTTGCCTACGGTTTGAAGGTCAAGGGAGTCGGCAAAGCCGAACGCCTGAAGCGTGCCGAAGAAGCCCTCGACATGGTCGCCCTCGGCGGTTACGGCGAGCGCAAACCGGTGCAATTATCCGGCGGTCAGCGTCAACGCGTCGCTCTCGCCCGCGCGCTGGTCAATCGCCCACGCGTGTTGCTGCTCGATGAGCCGCTGGGTGCACTCGACCTGAAGCTGCGTGAGCAAATGCAGAGCGAGTTGAAAAAGCTGCAACGCCAGCTCGGCATCACCTTCATCTTCGTGACCCACGACCAGACTGAAGCCTTGTCGATGTCTGACCGCGTTGCGGTGTTCAACAAGGGCCGCATCGAGCAGGTCGACACGCCGCGCAATCTGTACATGAAACCGGCGACCACGTTCGTCGCTGAATTTGTCGGCACCTCGAACGTGATTCGCGGTGACCTGGCGCTGAAGATCAGTGGTCAGCCGCAGCCATTTTCGATTCGCCCGGAACACGTGCGTTTCGCTGAAGGCCCGCTGGCCAGCCACGAGATTGAAGTCAGCGGCCTGCTGCATGACATCCAGTACCAGGGCAGCGCCACGCGCTATGAACTGAAACTGGAAAACGGCCAGACGCTCAACATTAGCCAGGCCAACAACCAGTGGCTGGACGTCAGCGCGCAGCACCAGACCGGCCAGCGCATCAGCGCTCGCTGGGCACGGGAAGCGATGACCCCGCTGCACGACACCGTTGCCGGCGGGGTGTGAGATGAACACCGTGGCTATTTCACACAATCCATCCGGTGGCTCGCCATTGCGGCGCTTTTCCAACCTGCTGTATCGCCGGCCCACCTTGTACCTGTCGATGCTGCTGGTGCCGCCGCTGATATGGTTCGGCGCGATTTACCTTGGCTCGCTGCTGATGCTGCTGTGGCAAGGTTTTTACACCTTCGATGACTTCACCATGGCGGTCACACCGGACCTGACCCTGGCGAACTTCGCGGCGCTGTTTCAGCCGTCCAACTTCGACATCATCCTGCGCACACTGGGCATGGCGATTGTCGTGTCGATTGCCAGCGCCATCGTGGCGTTCCCGATCGCCTATTACATGGCGCGCTACACCACCGGCAAGACCAAGGCGTTCTTCTACATCGCGGTGATGATGCCGATGTGGGCCAGTTACATCGTCAAGGCCTACGCCTGGACTTTGCTGCTGGCCAAGGGCGGCGTGGCGCAGTGGTTCGTTCAGCACCTGGGGCTGGAGCCGGTGTTGCAGTTTGTTCTGGGCATTCCGGGCGTCGGCGGCAGCACCTTGTCGACCTCGCACCTGGGCCGCTTCATGGTGTTCGTCTATATCTGGCTGCCGTTCATGATCCTGCCGATCCAGGCATCGCTGGAGCGTTTGCCGCCGTCGTTGCTGCAAGCCTCCGCCGACCTCGGCGCCAAGCCACGGCAAACGTTCATGCAGGTGATTCTGCCGTTGTCGATTCCGGGCATCGCGGCCGGTTCGATCTTCACCTTTTCCCTGACCCTGGGCGATTTCATCGTGCCGCAACTGGTGGGTCCGCCGGGCTACTTCGTCGGCAGCATGGTTTACGCCCAGCAAGGGGCGATCGGCAACATGCCGATGGCCGCTGCGTTCACCCTGGTGCCGATCGTGCTGATCGCCATTTATCTGTCCATCGTCAAACGCCTGGGGGCCTTCGATGCACTCTGAGAAAGCGTCATTTGGCTTGAAAATCGCAGCCTGGGGCGGACTGGTGTTTCTGCACTTTCCGATCCTGATCATTTTCATGTACGCCTTCAACACCGAGGACGCGGCGTTCAGCTTTCCGCCGAAGGGCTTCACCCTGAAGTGGATCGGCGTAGCGTTTTCGCGGCCGGACGTGCTCGAGGCGATCAAGCTGTCGCTGCAGATCGCGTCCGTCGCGACCTTGATTGCGATGGTACTCGGCACCCTCGCTTCGGCGGCGTTGTACCGACGGGACTTCTTCGGCAAGCAGGGCATTTCGCTGATGCTGATTCTGCCGATCGCCCTGCCCGGGATCATCACCGGCATCGCGTTGCTGGCGACGTTCAAGACGCTGGGAATCGAACCCGGGATGTTCACCATCATCGTCGGTCATGCGACCTTCTGCGTGGTGATCGTTTACAACAACGTCATCGCCAGGCTGCGCCGCACCTCGCACAGCCTGATCGAAGCCTCGATGGACCTCGGCGCCGATGGCTGGCAGACCTTTCGCTACATCATGCTGCCCAGCCTGGGCTCGGCACTGCTGGCGGGCGGCATGCTCGCCTTCGCGCTGTCGTTCGATGAAATCATCGTGACCACGTTTACCGCCGGGCATGAACGCACCCTGCCGTTGTGGCTGC
Source organism: Pseudomonadota bacterium (assembly GCA_030856525.1). Classification (GTDB taxonomy): domain Bacteria; phylum Pseudomonadota; class Gammaproteobacteria; order Pseudomonadales; family Pseudomonadaceae; genus Aquipseudomonas. The sequence continues at coordinate 3,311 of JALYPE010000466.1, forward strand.
TCAACCAGCTGAGCCGGCCGCGGGATGTGCCGGTGACCAACGTCGTGGCGATGCTGGTGATGATCGTGACGATGGTGCCGATCCTCGGCGCGTATTACCTGACCCGGGGCGGTGAGAGCGTTGCCGGGAGTGGCGGGAAGTAACTGACAACTCAAATTTCAATGTCGGAGCCCAATCCTGTGGGAGCGGGG
>JALYPE010000476.1 GCA_030856525.1 Pseudomonadota bacterium
GGTGAAGGCCTACTACGACGAGCACGCGAAGGAATTCATGACGCCGGATCAGGTAATCGTTGACTACATCGAGCTAAAGAAGTCTTCCTTCTTTGATCAGGTAGCGGTCAAGGACGAAGACCTGCAAGCCGCCTATCAGAAAGAAATCGCGAACCTCTCCGAGCAACGCCGGGCCGCGCACATTCTGATCGAAGTGAACGACAAGGTTACCGAGGCGCAAGCCAAGGCGAAGATTGAAGACGTGCAGGCGCGTCTGGAGAAGGGCGAGAAATTCGAGGCGTTGGCCAAGGAGTTCTCCCAGGATCCGGGTTCGGCTACCAATGGCGGCGATCTTGGTTATGCCGGTCCAGGTGTCTACGATCCAGCGTTTGAAACCGCGCTGTATGGTTTGACCAAGGATCAGGTGTCTGCTCCGATTCGCACCGATTTCGGTTTCCATCTGATCAAGCTGTTGGGCGTGGAAGCGCCTGAAGTGCCGACGTTGGCCAGCCTGAAGGACAAGCTGACCCGCGAGCTGAAAACCCAGCAAGTCGAGCAGCATTTCGTCGAGGCGACCAAGCAACTGGAAGATTCCTCGTTCGAAGCGTCTGACCTGGCTCAACCGGCGCAGGATCTCAAGTTGACCGTGCAGACCTCCAAGCCTTTCGGCCGTGAAGGTGGCGAAGGTGTGACAGCCAACCGTGCCGTGGTCACTGCCGCGTTCAGCCCGGAGGTATTGGATGAAGGGGCGAACAGCACCGCGCTCGAGCTCGATCCGGAAACCGTGATCGTCCTGCGCGCCAAAGAGCACCTCAAGCCTGCGCAACTGCCGCTGGAAAACGTGTCTGCGGCCATTCGCAGTCAATTGGCCAAGGAGCACGCCAGTGCTGCCGCCAAGACCAAGGCCGACGAGTTGATCGCCAGCCTGCGCGACGGCAAGACCCCTCTGGACAAGGCGATCGATGGCCAGAGCTGGAAAGTGACAGCCGGCGCGACGCGTGTCCAGGAAGGCGTCGATCCTGCTGTGCTGCAAGCGCTATTCCGCATGCCGAAACCGGCGGCACAAGACAAGCCGACGTTCAGCAGCGTGACGCTTGCCGATGGCAGTCTCGTGATCGTGCGCCTCAACAGCGTGAACGAAGCCGCAGCACCGTCCGAAGAAGAGAAGGCGCAATACCGTCGCTTCCTCGCTTCGCGCATTGGCCAGCAAGACTTTGCGGCTTTCCGCAAGCAGCTGGAAGCTGAGGCGAAGATCGAACGTTTCTGATGTTTGATTGATCGGCCTGTTGCACGAAAACCCCGGTCTGAACGCCGGGGTTTTTTTATGCGCGGGGGAAATCCCCGGGACGTCCATCGGCCTGCAGAGTCACCGGCGACTTTTTTTGGGAAATTGCAGTCAGTAACCGGGTAACTGTTTCAAGACGCTGATGGGTGCGACGCTAAGCATCGATCTGTTGCACAATATGCCCCGAACTGTTTACCTCAGGATGTTCAATGTTTAAATCAATTCCCATGCGGGTTGTCGGGCTGGCGTTGGTGCTGGCCGCTGCGGCCGGTTGCTCGTCGAAGAAGGCCGAGATCTATGAGCATGAGAACTTCGATGATTCCGGTACCTTTTCGCGCAATTACCCGGTGACCGATGCGCAAACCTGCGAAGCCGTCCGTCGGGCGCTGCTCAGTCAGGGCTACATCATCACCGCCAGTGATTCGAAACTGGTCAGCGGCCATAAAAGCTTCCAGCAGACCGGCGAGACGCACATGGAGATCAGCTTCAACGTGGTCTGCGCCGATGATGGCAGCGAAGGGCATCACGCCACGGTGTTTGCCAACGCCTTGCAGGACCGCTATGCCCTGAAGAAGACCAACAACTCGGCCAGCCTCGGCGTGGGTGTGTTGGGCTCGGTGTCGATGCCGATTGGCTCCTCCGATGATTCGATGGTCAAGGTCGCCAGCGAAACCGTGTCCTCGGCCAAGTTCTATGAGCGCTTTTTTACCCTGGTCGAGCTGTTCCTGCCGCCAGAAGCGAAGAAAGCTGCGCACATTACCGAGAAGCCCAAAACCGACCTCGGCATGCCGGAAGTTCAGGCTGCTCCAGCTGGGCTGGCGCCCGCGCCAACGCCTGCTCCGGCCGCTACGCCCGAGCCGGCGCCCGCGCCAGCACCTGTGGTCGAACCCGTAACCGCGCCGGTCATACAGCCTGAGCCCACCCCGGCGCCATCGGCCTCCGAGCCCTTTGCACCACCAGCAGAAACAGCGCCGATCACGCCTAACGAAACCTACGAGCCTGCGCCGTCTTCAGGAGCCATCACGCCGCCACCGCAATCCGACCTGCCGGCGCCGTCAGAACCGATCTCGACGATGCCTCAGTAAGCCATAGCAACAGGCCGGGATCGCCACCTGACGATCCCGGAACGGCTTGCCCTGTTGATCCGCGTCAATCCCGGCAGAAGTTCTTCCGCCTTAGCGAAAAAATCCTGTGATAAATCCCTGACCGACTGCTACGTTTTATCAAGTAGCCGTGAGGTGTCGTGCCTGCGTCATTTTTCTTTCACGCGGGCACTTTATGCTCAGACAACAGGTCATTGATTCAGGCATTTTTTTTAAGCGTGAGGGATTGAATATGGACGAGTATCAAGAAGAGCTGCTTGAGTATCAGGCATTCGAACTGGACCCGCTGGAGCCAGCGGAAGACGCTACCGAGTTGTAGTGATTACGCGGTTTGACGATGACCGCGGCGGAATTCTCCGGGCGTCTGTCCGCTCCAGCGTTTGAACGCACGTTGAAAGGCTTCGGCCGACGCGAAACCCAGCAGGTACGCGATTTCGCCGAATGCCAGTTCGGTGTCGCGAATGTAGGTCATGGCCAAGTCGCGACGAGTGTCGTTGAGAATCGCACGAAATTGCGTGCCTTCTTCTGCGAGTTTGCGGCGCAAGGTCCAGGTGGGCAGCTTCAGGCG
>JALYPE010000574.1 GCA_030856525.1 Pseudomonadota bacterium
CCGCCTCAACTACGCCCGCTTCAGCGACGGCTCCGAGCCAGTTATCTGCCCAGGCCATTCACAAACGCTTCGCGCATCGCCCGACACTGTTTTCAGTGGTATTCAACGCACTGCGCGCATCATCCAGCTGCACCAGCGTGGCGTGCCGGGCGCCGAGGGCGTCGCGGTTCTCGATGGCGGTGAGGATGGCCTTGTGTCGCGGCAGCGCCAGTTCATGCAGATTCGGCCGCTGGTTGGAGTGCTTCAGCGCTTCGGCAATGGCGACCGAAAGCATATTGCACAGGTTCGCCAGCAGGTCGTTGTGGGTGGCGTCGGCGATGCGGCTGTGGAAATCCAGATCCGGTTGCAGCAACGCTTCGGGCGTCGGCGCGGTTTCCATGCGTTGGTATGCTTCACTGATGGAGGCGATGTCGGCGTCGGTAGCGAATTGCGCAGCAAGGGCCGCTGCGGCGGGTTCGATGATGCTGCGTACGCTGGTCAGCAGATCGAAAAACTCATTCTGCGGGCTGCTTTGCATCAGCCAGTGCAGCACGTCCGGGTCGAGCATGTGCCATTCCTTGCGCTGCTTGACCACCGTGCCGACCCGCGGACGTGAATACACCAGACCTTTGGCGACCAACACGCGCGTGGCTTCGCGCAGCACCGGCCGACTGACCGCGTACTCTTCGCACAACAGTGCCTCGGCGGGCAATTTGTCGTCGGGCTTGAAGCGCCCGGAAACGATCTGCATGCCCAGTTCCTGGACGATGCGCGAGTGCATGCTTTTGCGGTCGGAAGGTTTGCGGTAATCCATGGGAAGCGGCGCGATCCTGTGCAATGGAGGTGTGGCCATGATAGCAGGCGTGGCGAGGCCGGTCGCCAGAGCACGCACAGTCCTGAATCAGATGAAGATCAAAACGGTAGGGCTTGCCAGCGATGCAGTGTCAGTCGACACAAACGTGCCTGTTCCACCATCGCTGGAAAGCCAGCTCCTACAGGAAGGTTGCGGTGTTAGTGAGAGTGACGCGGTACCTCCGACCCACGGCAGCCCACCAGGAAGTCAAAGTCACACCCCTGATCCGCCTGCAATACATGATCAATATAAAGCTGACGATAGCCCCCGACGATTAACTGCTGCGGCGGTTGCAGGTCGGCCATGCGCGCGGCGAGTTCGGCGTCCGGGATGTCCAGGTGCAGACGGCCATTGGCGCAATCGAGCTCGATCCAGTCGCCTTCCTTCACTGTCGCCAACGGGCCGCCGGCCGCCGCTTCCGGCGCCACATGCAACACGACTGTGCCGTACGCGGTGCCGCTCATGCGCGCATCGGAAATCCGCACCATGTCCGTGACACCCTGGGCCAGCAGCTTGGCCGGCAAGCCCATGTTGCCCACCTCGGCCATGCCTGGATAACCCTTCGGCCCGCAGTTCTTCATGACCAGAATCGAGTTGGCATCCACGTCCAGTTCCGGATCGTTGATGCGCGCCTTGTACATGTCGAAGTTCTCGAACACCACGGCGCGGCCGCGATGCTGCATCAGCTCGGCACTGGCGGCTGACGGTTTCAGCACCGCACCCAGCGGCGCCAGATTACCGCGCAGCACGCAGATGCCACCGTCGGCGCGGATCGGGTTGTCGAGGGTGCGGATCACTTCGTCTTCGCCATAAATCGGCGCGTCCTTGGTGTTCTCGCCGAGCGACTTGCCGTTTACGGTCAAGGCGTTCGGGTGCGGGATGAGGTTGGCTTCACCTAGGCGACGCAATACGGCAGGCAAGCCGCCGGCGTAGTAGAACTCTTCCATCAGGAAGCGCCCGGACGGTTGCAGGTCGACGATGGTCGGCATGCCGCGACCCATGCGCGTCCAGTCATCGAGGTCCAGCTCCACGCCGATGCGACCAGCAATGGCTTTCAAATGAATGACTGCGTTGGTCGAACCACCAATCGCTGCGTTCACGCGGATAGCATTTTCGAAAGCCTCTTTGGTGAGGATTTTCGACAGGCGCAAATCTTCGCGAACCATTTCCACGGCACGCATGCCGGACATGTGCGCCAACACATAACGGCGCGCATCCACGGCGGGGATGGCGGCGTTGTGGGGCAGGGAAGTGCCCAGTGCTTCAGCCATGCACGCCATGGTCGAGGCGGTGCCCATGGTGTTACAGGTGCCGGCCGAGCGCGACATGCCGCCTTCAGCGGCGAGGAAATCGTCGATGGTGATGGTGCCGGCCTTGACTTGCTCGCTGAGCTGCCAGACCACCGTGCCCGAGCCGATGTCCTTGCCCTTGTGCTTGCCGTTGAGCATCGGCCCGCCGGTGACGACGATCGCCGGCACGTCGCAACTGGCCGCGCCCATCAACAGTGCCGGGGTGGTTTTGTCGCAACCGGTCAGCAGCACCACACCATCGATCGGGTTGCCGCGAATGGCTTCTTCGACGTCCATGCTCGCCAGGTTACGGGTAAGCATGGCGGTCGGGCGCAGGTTCGACTCGCCGTTGGAGAACACCGGGAATTCCACCGGGAAGCCACCGGCTTCGATCACCCCGCGTTTGACGTGCTCCGCGATCTGGCGGAAGTGCGCGTTGCAAGGGGTCAGTTCCGACCAGGTATTGCAGATGCCGATGATCGGCTTGCCGTGAAACTGGTGGTCGGCGATGCCCTGATTCTTCATCCAGCTGCGGTACATGAAGCCGTTTTTGTCGGCCGTGCCAAACCATTGGGCGGAGCGCAGGGTGGGTTTCTTATCAGACATAATCGATTCTCTTATTGTATGACTATATTGTTCAAGATTATGAATAACATAAGCCCAAAATCCCACCATTGGAAGTGTTGTTGCTCAAATAGTATTACTATATAGTCGGTTTCAACGGAGGGATTGGCCCTGGCGAATTTCGCGAGCGGCGTCCCCCGAGTTTCTATAACAACAACAATCGGAGACCGATCTCATGAGCCAGGAACTGCGGCTTATTCGTCGCATTACACTGAAATTGATTCCCTTCCTGATCCTGCTGTACCTGATCGCCTATGTGGATCGCTCCGCCGTAGGGTTCGCCAAGTTGCACATGGGCGCCGACATCGGCAT
>JALYPE010000314.1 GCA_030856525.1 Pseudomonadota bacterium
CCTAACGCGACATAGCTTGCGCCTTCCCTGGCCGCCTGCTCGGCGAGATCGAGTTGCGCGTGGCACGTCGAACCGATGATGGCCTGACGACCGAGCAACGCACGGGCGGGCGTCAAGGGGCCATCGGTCTGGCCAAGGTGCACGCCGACGTTCAGGCGTGCGGCGAGCTCGGCGTCATCATTGATGATCAGGCGGGTCTTGTAGCGCTCGCACAGGTTGCGCAGGGTTTCGGCCTCGCGCAAACGTCGGGCCTCGTCGCTGCTTTTGTCGCGGTATTGCAGCAGTGTGACGCCGCCGTTCAGCGCCGCCTCCACGTACGAAAGAAATTTACCGGCCAGTAACTGGCTGTCGGTAATGGCGTACAGGCCACGTAGTTTCATCGGACCAGCCTCTGCGCTTTACGCATGAAAAGTTACGAACAGAAATCCAGCGGCAGGCGGCGGGGTACGAATTGACCTTTGCCCAGTTGCTCTGCGTCACGCAGGGTTCGCCACGTGTAGTTAAGCGCGGTCTGCACGGCGCTGACGAGGTTTTCACCCTGCGCCAGACGACCGGCCAGCGCACTCGCCAGGGTGCAACCGGAACCGTGATAACTGCCGGGTAGACGTTGGCAGATAAAGGTTTGACGGGCCCCGTCGCGGCTGTACAGGCGGTTGTGGATCTCTGCTTCATCACCATGACCACCGGTAATCAACAGGTGTTTGACGTACGGCAAAAGTTTTTCGGCGCACTCGTCCGCGGTGCCTTCCGGGAGTTCGGCGAGGATGCGCGCTTCGGGGAGGTTAGGGGTTGCGATGATGGCCAGGGGCAGCAGGCGTTCACGCATGGCGTAGCCGACTTCGTCCTTGCCCAGTCGCCCGCCGCCACCGGCGCGCAGCACCGGGTCGCAGACCATCGGCAGATGCGGGTGCGCCGAGAGCAGTTCGACCACGGTGTCGACCATTTCCAGCGAACCGAGCATACCCAGTTTGACTGCCGCGACTTCGGAGTCGTTGAGCACGGCATTGGCCTGAGCCAACACCCACTCACGGTCGAGGACGCGGAAGTCAGTGACATTGACCGTGTCTTGCACGGTCAGGGCGGTGACGGCGGGAGCCGCATGACAACCCTGCGCAAGCAAGGCTTCGATATCTGCCTGCAAGCCGGCGCCACCACTGGGGTCGTGGCCGGAGAGACAGAGGACAACAGGGCGAGAGCTGTAGATATTCATGGTGCGCGAGCTTACCACCAGTCGACTGGCGAGTCATGACGTGGAGAGTGCTGGACGCAGGCTGCGCCGGTCGCTGCAGAATCTTGCCTAACTGCCGATACAATGACAGACGTATACCCCAAAGATTGACTGTAATGCCCGTGCTAGAGCCTTTGCAGGAAAAATTTCAATGGTGCTCAATGGCCATCAACGGCTATGCTAGAGTGGATCCAAATCAATAACAGGTAATGCCGGTTCATGTCTGCTCAAAGGGAATGAGGGGCTTTTTGAGACAACCGGACAGGCCACGCTGGGGCTTCAATGCGCTATTTGCTGATATTGCTGTTTTGTTTGCCCCTCATGGCGAGCGCGGTCGAATTCGATGAATTCACCCAACGCCTCCCCTTGGGTAAATCCCTGCAAGTGTTCGAAGACGTCGAAGGTCACGCGACGTTCAATGATGTGCGAGCGCAGGCCGCTGCCGGCCAGTTCAAGCCGCACGACAAGGACACGCTCAACGCCGGCTACTCACGCTCGGCGTTCTGGCTGAAAATCGATCTGAAGTACCGCCCGAGCAACCCTGCCACGCAGCGAACGTGGTTGCTGGAACTGGCTTATCCGCCCCTTGATCACCTTGATTTGTACGTGCCCGATGCTGCCGGTGGCTACCGATTGGCGGGCCAGACCGGCGACGCCTTGCCGTTCGCCAGTCGTGAAATCCGTCAGAACAATTATCTGTTCGACCTGAATGTTGTCCCGGAACAAACGCAAACGCTGTTCCTGCGCCTGCAGAGCCAAGGCTCGATTCAGGCGCCGGTCACGTTGTGGTCGAGCACCGCGTTCCTCGAAGAACAGCCGCTGCGTCTGTACGTGTTGGGGCTGATTTACGGCGTGTTGTTGGGGATGCTGGTCTACAACCTGTTCATCTACCTGAGCGTGCGCGACACCAGCTACCTCTATTACATTTTCTACATCGCCTCGTTCGGCCTCTATCAATTGTCGGTCAACGGCGCAGCGGTGCAGTATTTCTGGCCGGACAACCCGTGGTGGGCGAACGCCGCTACGCCATTCTTTATCGGCTGCGCAGGCCTGTTCGGCAGCCAGTTCGCGCGCAGTTTCCTGCAGACGGCCACTTACAGTCGCTGGCTTGACCGCTTGCTGCTGGCATTGCTTGCGTTCGGTGCGCTGGTGGTCGGTTTATCGTTGATGACCACTTATGCCCTGGCGCTGCGTCTGGCCACGACGCTGGCACTGGTCTTCACGGTGGTGATTTTCGCCGCGGGCATTTTCGTCTGGTCGCGCGGCTTGCGGGTGGCGCGGTATTTCATCATTGCCTGGTCGGCGTTTTTACTCGGCGGCATCGTCAACACGCTGATGGTGCTGGGGTACCTGCCGAATGTGTTCCTGACCATGTATTCCAGTCAGATCGGCTCGGCCATCGAGGTCGCCTTGCTGTCCCTGGCCCTGGCCGATCGCATTAACGCCATGCGTGAGCAACAGGCGCAGACGCTGGTCGACGCCGGTCAGAAACTGGAAGCACTCAATCAGCAGCTGGCGCATAGCAACAAGTTGAAGGATGAATTCCTCGCGACCCTGACCCACGAACTGCGCACGCCCATGAACGGTGTCATCGGTTCGCTGGAGTTGATGCAGACCGTCGAGATGAATCCCGAACTCGAGCACTATCAGCAGACCGCCGCCAGTTCGGCGCGGGACATGATGCGCATGGTCAACGGCATCCTGACCCTGACCGAATTGCAGGCGGGAAACCTCACCGTGTCGAATTCGACCTTCAGCCTGCGCAGCGTGATCGAAGCACTGCGCATGCAGTTCGAAGGCAATGCGTCGAGCAAAGGCCTCAACTTCAAGGTCGAGGTTGCGCCAGGGCTGCCGGATCGCATGCACGGTGACAGCGCCAGGCTCGCGCAAAGCCTGGAATGCCTGCTGGACAACGCGATCAAGTTCACCCGCGTCGGCGCAGTCGTGCTGCAGGTCACCGGCAAATCGATGGAGGCGGGCCGGTGGGCGCTGTCGTTTGCCGTGATCGACACGGGCATCGGCTTTACTGATCTGGGCGAGGCGAACCTGTATCAACGCTTCTTCCAGCTGGACGGTTCGATGACTCGTGAACATGGCGGCCTGGGCGTCGGTCTGGCGATTTGCAGGCAATTGGTCGACCTGCTCGGCGGGCAGCTGACGCATCGCTCCGAACCCGGCAGCGGCAGTCGCTTCCAGCTCGATGTCCAGTTTGAACTGCCCGTGGTCGAACGCCCGGCGGTGCCATCGGCAATCCGCGAAGTGCCGCGCATGCGTCAACCGCAGGAGTGCACGGTGTTGCTGGTAGACGACAGCAGCATTAACCAATTGGTAATCCGCGGGATGCTGCTCAAGCTGGGGTTTCGCGTGCGCACGGCAGACAACGAGCACACCGCGCTCGATCATTTGCAATGCGAAACCTTCGATGCCGTGCTGATCGACTGCCAGTCGCCACCGCACAACGGGCCGTCTCTTTGCTGCCAGATTCGCGCGTTGCCAGGTTGCGCCGAGTTGCCGATTTTCGTGGTGGCTTCCAACGCTGATAGAGAGCGCTGTGCCGTTGGTGACTTGATCGACTATCTGCATAAGCCGGTGAAATTCGAAGATTTGCAGGCGGCATTGCACCGGCGTGTGCTCTGTCCGAAACACGGCGAAAGCGCCGACAGTTAGGCCGGTATGCCACTTTGTTCGGCCTCGGGGCGGTGCTTAACTGAACCCCTTGGCCGACCAGAGGAACCCTGTCATGAACCTGCATCAGTTCGCCGAAACCCACGAGGTCAGCAACCAGCCGCCATCGCTGGACGGCACCAACCTGTACCGCATCGACTTGCCCCTGCAAGAGTGGTCGCGGCGCTTTGGCGCCGGTTGGGCCGAGTCGCGGATCGATGCTTACGGTGCGTTGGCCGGCGGACCGCTGATGGAAGCGGGGTTCCTGGCTAATCAGAACAAACCGGTGTTCAGCAGCCATGATCGCTACGGCCATCGCATCGACCTGGTGGAGTTTCATCCGGCCTACCACCAATTGATGCGCACCGCCGTCGAACACGGTTTGACCTCGCTGCCCTGGGCGCATCCGCAGTCCGGCGCGCACGTCGCCCGCGCCTCGATGACCTATCTGCACAGCCAGGCGGAAGCCGGTAGCGGCTGTCCGTTGACCATGACTTTCGCCAGTGTGCCGGCGATGCGTTTACAGCCCGGGCTGGCCGAGCAGTGGCTGCCGAAAATCCTCGCCACCGAGTACGACCCGCGTAATGTCGGCATGGCGCACAAGTCCGGTGTCACGATCGGCATGGCCATGACCGAAAAACAGGGCGGCACCGACGTGCGGGCCAACACCACCAAAGCGTATCCGGTGGGGGCGAGCGGGCCGGGCCAGGCGTACGAACTGGTCGGCCACAAGTGGTTC
>JALYPE010000315.1 GCA_030856525.1 Pseudomonadota bacterium
GTGAAGTACACCAGCGTGTCATGGACCTCGTCATCTGGCCAACCGTGCGCGGCATGGCCGAGGAAGGCAATGTCTACACCGGTTTCCTCTACGCCGGCTTGATGATCGACAAAGCTGGTAACCCAAAAGTCATCGAATTCAACTGCCGTTTCGGCGACCCCGAGACACAACCGGTTATGCTGCGCCTGCAGTCGAGCCTGGTGCTGTTGGTCGAGGCTGCGCTGGCTCAGGCTTTGGACAAGATCGAAGCCCAATGGGATCCGCGCCCCAGCGTTGGCATTGTGCTGGCTGCTGGTGGTTATCCTGGCGATTACGCCAAGGGCACCGCGATCAACGGCCTGAATGCGGCAGCCGCGCTGGAAGGTAAAGTTTTCCACGCCGGCACGGCACTCAAGGATGGCGAAGTGGTGACGGCCGGCGGTCGGGTTTTGTGCGCTACAGCCATGGGTGCGAGCGTTGATGCCGCCCAACAGCAAGCGTACCGGCTGGCAGCGCAAATTGACTGGCAAGGCTGTTTCTATCGCAAGGACATTGGCTACCGCGCCATTGCCCGCGAGCGTGGCGAAAATCTGGAATAATCGACCCATTCGGTCGGGCAAGGGCGTTCAGCCCTTGCCGGACTATTCCGGCGCCGCGCATAGTTATATTCTGGCATCAACCTACGAAGGGATTTCGCCGTGCGCTGGCTCAGGATTGCCATAGGTTTCACTGTCACGCTGCTGACAATGCTCTGCACGCTATCGGCACAGGCCGAGCAGGGCAGTGGCTGGGCGGTTTTGCTCGACGAGCAGGGCGACCTGCAACTCAGCGATATCCGTTCCGCTCGCTTCATCAATCAATTCAGCCCGATTGAACTCGAACGCCTCACCGCCGCCGAGCCCGACGGGGCATTGTGGCTCAGATTCCGGCTCGCCCCCGGCAAGCACGAGCAAGTGTTGAAGATCTTCGCGCCCGATCTGGCGCATCTCGACCTTTTTGTCCTGGACGACGACAGGCTGATCCAGCAAATCAATTCCGGCGCCAATCAGCCTCAGGCCGAACGACCACTGCCGAGCAGTGATTACCTGCTACCGCTACCGCAGGCTGACAAACCTCTGGAGATCTATCTGCGCCTCGTGTCGCAGCACCAGATGCGGCCCTACATTACGTTGCAATCGGCCATCACCACAGCCGCCAATCAGACCCAGACGCTGATCTTCGGTCTGTTGTTCGGTTGTCTCGGCATGCTGATCCTGCACAACCTCATCCGGTATGCCTACACACGCTCGCGCAGCAGCCTCTGGCTATCAGGTTGCGAGACACTGCTGATGATCAGCATGGTGCTGCTGCTGAACATTCTCGGGCCATGGCTACCCGACTGGCACGCCCAGCAAATACCGGGCGCCTACATTGCCCTGCTCGTGACCGCTCCGTGCGGGCTGATGTTCGCTTACCGCTTCTTCGCCCCGCTCGGCCCACACCCGCTGAACCGACTGCTGATGGGCGATATACTCTTCATCGTTGCCTGCGGCCTGTTGCTGTTGTTCGTCAACACGCTACCGCTGAACATCATCACTTATGCACTGGTTGCGCTGGCAGGCCTGACTATGTTGTTCGTCAGCGCCTGGCACTGGCAAAAAGGCTATGGTCCGGCGAGGTTCTTTGTCGCGGCCATGGTGGTGTTCAACCTCGGCACGTTGATCATCCTTCCGGCCCTGCTCGGGCTGACACTGCTCGAGCCGCAGGGCTTGATCGCCGCCCTGCTGGCGTTCATCTGCGTCAGCGGCCTGTTGATGAGCGTCGCGCTTAGCGAACGCCAGCGCAGCATCACCGAAGACCTGTTCAGCGTCAGTCGCAACCTGGCGGCCAGCAATGCCGAGATCAATGCCAAAGCCGAATTCCTGGCGAAGATCAGTCACGAAATTCGCACGCCCATGAATGGCGTGCTGGGCATGACCGAATTGCTGCTGGGGACGCCGCTCTCGGTCAAACAACGTGATTACGTGCAGACCATTCACAGTGCCGGCAATGAACTGCTGACTTTGATCAACGAGATCCTAGACATCTCCAAACTGGAGTCCGGGCAGATCGAGCTGGACGATGTGCAGTTCGATCTCAACGCCCTGATCGAGGATTGTCTGAGTATTTTTCGCGCCAAAGCAGAACAGCAAAACGTCGAGCTGATCAGTTTTATCCAGCCGCAGGTCCCACGGGTCATCAGTGGCGATCCGACCCGCTTGCGTCAGACCCTGCTGAGCCTGCTGGAAAATGCCCTGAAAAAAACCGATGAAGGCGAAATACTGATCGTTGTTGCGCTGGACGACCGCAGCGCCAAACCGCGCCTGCGCATTGCCGTACAGGACAGCGGCGAAACAATGGAAGCCGAAGAGCGCGACGCGTTGATGCACGCCGAACTTCACAGCAAGAATTTCCTCTCGGCCAATCGTCTGGGCGGCAACCTGGGACTGGTGATCGCCCGGCAACTGATTCGTCTGATGCACGGGGAATTTGGCATCAAGAGCGGTGCCGGTCAGGGCAGCACCTTGTGGCTGACGCTCCCTCTGGACCCGGATCGCCTGGAACACCCGACGTCCGATCTTGATGGCCCGTTGCAAGGGGCACGAGTGCTGGTCGTGGATGACAACGACACCTGCCGCAAAGTCCTGGTGCAGCAATGCACCGCCTGGGGTCTGAATGTCAGTGCCGTTGCCTCCGGCAAGGAGGCGCTGGCACTGCTGCGCACCAAGGCCCACTTGCGCGATTACTTCGACATTGTGCTGCTGGACCAGAACATGCCCGGCATGACCGGCATGCAACTGGCGGCGAAGATCAAGGAAGACCCGAGCCTCAATCACGACATTCTGCTGATCATGCTGACCGGCATCAGTAACGCCCCCAGCAAGATCATCGCGCGCAATTCCGGAATCAAGCGCATCCTCGCCAAACCAGTGGCCGGCTATACCCTCAAGACAACGCTGGCGGATGAACTTACGCAGCGCAACAAAGGCCTTGCCGTTGCGCCTCAGTTGCCAGGCGGCATGCCATCGCCGGTAAAGGTCCCCAGCGATTTCCGCATTCTGGTGGCCGAGGACAACAGCATTTCGACGAAGGTGATTCGCGGCATGCTCGGAAAGCTCAACCTGCAACCCGACACCGCAAGTAACGGCGAAGAAGCTCTAAAGGCAATGAAAGCCCAACGTTACGACCTGGTGTTGATGGATTGTGAAATGCCTATCCTCGATGGCTTCTCGGCTACCCAGCAATTGCGTGCCTGGGAGGTCGGCAACCAGCGGACTCGCACCCCGGTAGTGGCGTTGACCGCACACATCCTTACCGAACACAAGGAACGCGCGCGTCAGGCTGGTATGGACGGCCATATGGCGAAACCGGTCGAACTGTCGCAGCTGCGCGAGCTGATCGAACACTGGGTTGCACAGCGCGATCAGCAGAACCGCGCAACGGTGCAGACGTCCTGACCGACAGACCTGGCGGCGCCTGATAAACTCCTCTTCGACTTCCTGCCAGTGAGCCTGCCCCATGCTGCACGTGTTGTTCAGCGTTTACCTGAAGATGCTGGTGCTCTACAGCCCTTTCTTCGTCCTGTCCTGTTTTATCAGCCTGACCCGCGGTTATTCGCGCAAGGAACAACGTCGACTGGCCTGGAAGGTGGCAATCGCCACATTGGTTTCCAGCGTCTTGCTGTACCTGTTCGGGCGAGTGATTTTCAGCGTCTTCGGCATCACCGTGGATGCCTTCCGCATCGGTGCCGGCAGCGTGCTGTTCATCTCGGCGCTGGGCATGGCTCAAGGCAAGTCAGCGGTCCAGACTGACAACGTTCAACAGGACGTCACCATTGTCCCGCTGACCATCCCGCTCACCGTCGGCCCCGGCACCATCGGCGCCTTGCTGGTGATGGGCGTGAGCCAGCCGCACTGGGACGACAAACTCACGGCCATCCTTGGTATTGCCCTGGCCAGTTTCACGGTCGGCGTGGTGCTGTACCTGTCGAACCGCATAGAACGGATTCTTGGCGATCAGGGCTTGCAGATTGTCAGCCGGTTGATGGGGTTGTTTGTGTGTGCGCTGGCGGCGCAGATTATCTTTACCGGGATAAAGGGATATCTGATCTCTTGATCCTTTGTGATTTGCACCTCAGGTCAACCTGATGATCCGTTCTTGTCGCTGGCAACCCAATAACGAAATGACGGTTTCGCGCGACAGGTCATAATCTTCTGTCTCCATCAGCGCTCTGTAGCCTCTGATCGATACATTGCCAATGACATTTTCGGCAGCGAAGCGATAACTCAAGACAGGGCCGGTGAACTTCTCATCGAACCTGAAGCAGATCACCACAGCGGCAATCGAAACGCCTGGCGAGATCACTGCATATTTTAAGCGCACCGTTTGTTGAGTCTGAGCAGTGGGAGTGTCAAGCACCTCACTTTGCAGTAACGCTGACGCGTGCAAAGACAACGCTCTCAGGCTGACCTGTAGCGCCTCTGTCGAGGTATGTGCCAGTTGGCTGAGTACCGGCGCAATCATTTCAGACAGGCTGAAGCGGCCTGAGCGAGGAGGCGGTACGTCAATGCAAGGTTCACTCAATACCAAGCCACCCAGCGTCCGGACTGCCCCAGCGTTGGCGTTCATCCAACGTTCAAAGTTCGCAAACTCCGGAACTTTTCCGCTCGCCACTGCCTGGCAATAAAGCAAAGCATCCAGACCATCCTGTGTTTCACTGACTGACAATTTTTCCGATACAAGAACAACAGCACCGGCGCAAATATAATTTACGTAACTCAAGACGCACTCCTTTGCAGTCCAACGTTGGAAACCTGAGGCTTTCGCCTCAGGCTCTACTCATGCACCTGCAACTCGAAACTCATAGGTCAGCGCTTTCGCTCGCTGTTCCGTCAGCGCCTTCACGATCAAGGGTTCAACCATCGAATAATCCTCTTCGTCCATGTGCATATGTGCTGCGGAGTCATAAATAGCGACGTTGGCGCTGCTCCATTCCACGAACAGCACCTTGGTCGGTTGGGCGTTGGCGAAATACTGCACCGCTGCAATCGCCATGGTGATGTCGCCGTCTGCACTTTCCAGCGAGGTCGACATACAGAAGTTACCACCCTCGGCTTTCTTCGAATTTTTTTCGAACAGCTGCAACGCCTGGGGTTCGTTCTTCAGTGCTTGCATGGTTGCATCAGCTACCGAAGACAATACCTTCAATGCCGCGGCCCCCTGATTGACGGCAGCGCCCACTGCCGTGTGCAGGATGCTCAGCGCAACGTTGTCCATGGTGAGTTTTTGAGCGGTGGATTGATATTTGTTATAAGGCGCACTGAAAATAAACCAGCCACTCAGTTTCATTAGCCTTAAAAACTCGTTGAACCGTTGTTCTTTTTGATTCGCAGCCGGGTATTTGAGCAAAGAGACAAGATCAGCATACATATAGGTGTTTTTAACAATTCGCTTGCTGCGCTTCGACATACTTGCATCAAAACCCGCGATACCTGTGCCCATGATGGCGGCATTCAGCTCATCCTTGTCGATCGGAAGTTGTTGGGCGGAGAACCCTGTAAAGGCGCGGGGCGTCGGCTGCAGCGACAGCAATTTGTTCGATTCCTCGATAAGTGCAACGCGATCATTATCAGAGATTTTTACAGAACTAAATTTGATCATTAGTTGATTCCTTTCAAATTAATTGACGCCTCTTTGGCGCGAGACCGAACTTAACTTTCACAAGCAAGTTAATCAAACGCGAACCAATTCAACTAATTTCAGAGAATCGCAAGCTCTCCTGATTAGAACCAGTTAATACCAGCTTTGCGGAGTATTTTTATATTCAGGTATACCGCGTTGCCCGGATCGCCAGCAAGCCGGCTCCTACAATGGGAATGGAGAAGAACAGATTTATTGATGGCGGCCCACGGACCGCCACTATTACGCAACAGGCTTGGAGCCGTACCAGCGCGGGGTGTAAACCCACTGACCACCGCCTTCACGAGGGAACACGCAGGTAGTGGATGAGCCGATCAGCACCATGGTGCGCATATCGACTTGATCAGGTGTCAATTGACCCAGCGTGGTAACCCGCAGCGTTTGCCCCGGCCGCCCGACATCGCGCCCCAACACAACAGGTGTTTGCGGGGTGCGGTGCTGCGCGACGATCTCCAGCGCCCGGCCCAGTTGCCACGGTCGCGACCGGGAAATGGGATTGTAGAAAGCCAGCGCCAGATCAGCTTGAGCGGCGAGGTCGAGGCGCTTCTCGATAATCGCCCACGGCTTGAGGTTGTCCGACAGCGACAACACACAGAAATCATGCCCCAGTGGCGCGCCCGCCTGAGCGGCCGTGGCCAATGACGCAGACACACCCGGCAAAATCTCCAGATCGACATTGTGCCACGCCGTGTCGCTGGACTCGTGCAGCGCTTCCAGCACCGCAGCGGCCATGGCGAACACACCCGGATCACCGGAAGACACCACAACCACCGAGCGCCCTTGCGCCGCCAGCGCGAACGCATGACGGGCGCGCTGCATCTCTTCACGGTTGTCGGTGCAATGCATGACTTGATCAGGGCGAAACGGCCCCGCCATACGCACATAGGTTTCATAGCCGAGCACGTCATTGGCGCGAGCGAGCTCAGCCTTGACTGCCGGTACCATCAGTTCAGCTGCACCCGGCCCGAGCCCAATGACCGCCACGCGTCCACGCGCTCGGCCAATCAGCGAGGGATCGACCGGAGCGTTCCCGATGGCAATGGCCAGACCGTTGTTTTCTTCAATCAGTTCCGACTCCGACGACAGCGCGCTCCGGGCCTGGTCAGGCACGCTACCGGCTCGGGCGCTGAAGCGTAACGGCACGGCGAGCTGCACCGCAGCGTGATGCAGCGTGGCATCGGCCATGTGGCGCTCGTCCGCCAGCAGGCAGGCGAGCGACTGCACCGCGATGCCCGCCCGCTGCAGCGCCGTGCGAATGTCGGCGGCCAGATCAGGCGCACCCTTCGGCACGGCCACCAACACGTTGCGCGGATAGATCAATAGCTCGTCGCCGCTGGCCGGGCGTTCGACATGACCCACATGGATCGCCAGTCTGGCTTGCTGATGTTCGGGCAACGCAGCGCTTGCCAGCCAGGGCGCGGAACCCTCGATGCGCACCGCCTCACCCGCCAGCAGATCGGAGACAAATCGCTTGCCCAGCTCCACATCGCCCAGGGTGTAACCGTCGGGCGGGTTGAGCAGACAGGTACCGAAGCGCAGCTCACCGCTGGTCGTGATCGCCGCCGTAACGTCCAGCGCCACGGCGATTTCCCGCGCCATCACGTTCACCCCTCCCAGGCCACCGAGCAATGGCACCACCGCGCTGCCGTCTTCAGCGACCGCAAGCACTGGCGGCTCCGCGCCCTTTTCCAGCAGCACAGGCGCAAGCGTGCGGATCACGATGCCTGCCGCGCACAGGGCAATGATCGGCGTGTCCTGCTGATAGAACTCGCGCAGGCTAGCGCCAAATTCCTTATAGACGCGATCCACATCCTCGACCCGTCCCGCCAGACCGTGGATCAGGGAACCGGGGTAAACCTGTTGAATCTTGCGCGCAGTCGCGAGGCTGCCGATGCCCAGTATGAAAATCGCCGGAGCTGCACGAGTCATCAGCCTTGCCACCTTTCGCCGGGAACAATGATCAACGAGAAGTACGGCGAGGACATTGGTTCGACCTGATCCAGCGGCACGATTTTCTGATTGACCATGGTCGCGCGCTCGACGTACAACGCGCGCTCCGCCAGACCGAGTTCTTCCAGAACCTGACGGACCTTGGGAAAGTTGCGCCCCAGCTTCATGATCACCGCCGCATCGGCGTCGGCCAGACGGCGCTTGAGATCGTCATGGGGCAACACGCCGGACAGCACCGACAAACTCTGATTGCGATACACCAGCGGAGCGCCCAATACCGAAGCGCCGCCCAGCATCGAGCACACGCCCGGCACGACTTCAGCTTGATAGCGCTCGGCGAGGCGATCATGCAGATACATGTAGGAGCCGTAGAAAAACGGATCACCCTCGCAGATCACCGCCACGTCGCGACCGGCATCCAGATGCGCAGCGAGCTGCTCACCAGCGGCATCGTAGAAATCACTGATGACCTGTTCATACGAAAGTGGCGCGGGCAATGCCTCGGTCGTCACCGGATACACCAGCGGCAACAGTGTCTGCGCTTGCTGCAGATGCGCTTCGATAATGCCGAAGG
>JALYPE010000594.1 GCA_030856525.1 Pseudomonadota bacterium
AACCCTGTGGGAGCGGGCTTGCTCGCGAAGGCGTCGGTTCATTCAACGCCCGACTCTCAGGCACTCGCCGGAGCGCAGCACCCCGACTCAAGATTTTTCAGAATCGGACAATCCGGGCGGTGATCACCCTGGCAGTGATCTACCAGATCCTGCAGCGTATCGCGCAGTTGCCCCATCTCAAGAATCTTGCGATTCAACTCGTCAATGTGCTGGCGGGCAAGTGCTTTGACATCCGCACTCGCCCGTTGACGATCCTGCCAAAGGGTCAGCAACTTGCCGACTTCTTCCAGTGAAAACCCAAGATCCCGTGAGCGCTTGATAAAAGCCAGTGTGTGTAGATCATCTTCGCGATAAATCCGGTAACCGCTGTCGGTACGATGGGCCGTCTTCAGCAAGCCGATCGACTCGTAATAACGAATCATCTTCGCGCTGAGCCCACTTACCCGAGCCGCTTGGCCAATGTTCATCGGTTGTCCTCCAGGTCCTTGGGTTTCCAGGTTTTCAACAGTAATGCATTGCTGACCACGCTGACGCTCGACAACGCCATCGCCGCGCCGGCCAGCACCGGATTGAGGAAGCCAAACGCCGCCAGCGGAATGCCAATCAGGTTGTAGACAAATGCCCAGAACAGATTCTGACGAATTTTCGCGTAGGTCTTGCGGCTGATTTCCAGCGCGGCCGGCACCAGCCGAGGATCGCCGCGCATCAGGGTGATCCCGGCGGCGTGCATCGCGACATCGGTGCCGCCGCCCATGGCAATGCCGATGTCCGCAGCCGCCAGGGCCGGTGCATCGTTGATGCCATCGCCGACCATCGCGACAACGCCGGTTTTCTTCAGCGTCGCGACCGTCGCGGCTTTGTCTGCCGGCAGCACCTCAGCGTAGACATCTTCAATGCCCAGCGCTTCGGCGACTACGCGGGCGCTGCCGCGATTGTCACCCGTCAGCAGATGACTGCTGATGTGGCGCTCGCGCAGTTGCTGCACCGCTTGCAGCGCGCCGGGTTTCAACGTGTCACCGAACGCGAACAGCCCGAGCACTGCGGGGGTGGGGCTTTGTTCGATCAGCCATGACAGCGTGCGGCCTTCGGCTTCCCATGCGGCGGCGGACTCGGCCAGCTCACCCGCGCTCAAAGCGCTTTCGTCCAGCAGGCGACGATTGCCCAGCGCCAGACGTCGGCCATCAAGGCTGCCGGCGATGCCGCGCCCCGTCAGCGACTGACTGTCACGGATATCGGCGACGGTCAGGCCGCGTTCGGCGCAGGCGTCCAGTACGGCTTTGGCCAGAGGATGTTCACTGCCGCGTTGCAGCGCCCCGGCCATTTGCAACAAGGCGCTTTCGTCACCAGCGATTGCGCTCAAATGCGCGATGCGCGGCGTGCCCGAGGTCAGCGTGCCGGTTTTATCAAACACTACCGCGCTGACTTCATGGGCGCGTTCCAGCGCTTCGGCGTCCTTGATCAAAATGCCATAGCGCGCGGCGACGCCGGTGCCGGCCATGATTGCAGTCGGCGTGGCCAGACCGAGGGCACACGGACAAGCGATCACCAAAACCGCTACGGCATTGATCAGCGCTGTCTCGATGGGCGCTCCGTAGATCCACCAACCGATCAGCGTCGCCAATGCGATCAGCAGAACGGTCGGCACAAACACTTGGCTGACTTTATCCACCAGTTTCTGGATCGGTGCCTTCGCCGCTTGCGCGTCTTCGACCAAGCGGATAATTCGCGCCAGCACCGTTTCTGCACCCAGAGCTTGCGTGCGCACCAGCAGCCGACCCTCACCATTGATTGCGCCCCCGGTGACTTTATCCCCAGGCTGCTTCGGCACCGGCAGGCTTTCGCCACTGATCAACGCTTCATCGGCGTGGCTCTGACCCTCGACCACTTCACCGTCCACCGGAAAACGTTCGCCAGGTTTGACCATGACCAGATCGTCGAGGCGCAAAGCGCTGATCGCGACGTCCTGTTCGCGGCCATCGATCACTTGAATCGCGCGCTCCGGACGCAATGCTTCGAGGGCGCGAATGGCACCGGCGGTCTGCCGTTTGGCGCGGCTTTCCAAATATTTGCCTAGCAACACCAGCGCAATCACCACGGCTGACGCTTCGAAATACAGATGCGGCATGCGCCCGGCGGCGGTAGCCCATTCGTACAGACTCAAGCCATAACCGGCGCTCGTGCCCAGGGCCACCAGCAGATCCATATTGCCGGCCCCGGCGCGAACAGCCTTCCACGCGGCCACGTAAAAACGCGCGCCGAAGATGAACTGCACCGGCGTCGCCAACGCAAACTGCGCCCACGCGGGCAGCATCCAGTGCACACCGAACGGTTGCAGCAACATCGGCAACACCAACGGCAGGGCGAGGGCAATCGCCATGACCAACGCCAGCCGCTCACGGCGCAGACGTTGTTGCTGATGATCGGTTTGCGGGTGTTCGACTTCCCAGACGCTGGCGCTGTAGCCCGCTTTGGTGACAGCGGCAATCAGGGTCTGCGGATCGATTTGCCCGAGCAGCTCGAGGTGAGCACGTTCGTTGGCCAGATTGACGCTGACACTTTTCACCCCGGATACCTTGGCCAGCGCACGTTCGACCCGACCAACGCAGGAGGCGCAGGTCATGCCCTCGATGCTTAATTCGAGACTCTGCCGGGGCACGCTGTAACCGGCCTGTTCCACGGCATCCATCAATGCTGGCAGGCTGTCGCCGGGCGCCTGGACGCGGGCCTGTTCGGTGGCCAGGTTGACGCTGACCGCGCTGGCGCCGACCACTTTGCTCAGGGCACGCTCGACGCGCCCGGCGCAACTGGCGCAGGTCATGCCGGCGATCGGCAGATTGAACGTGGTGGATTCAGACATCGGTCGCGCTCCCTGTAGTAGATGGCTACAGGATCAACCTTGCCACGCTGGCAAGGTCAAGCGCAAAAAATCAATCCGCGTTAGAGCCCTGTAAGAGCAAGCTTGCTCGCGATGAAATCAGCGCGGTCATTGAGCTACACCGCGTTATCGACGATCGCGAGCCAGCTTGCTCCAGGTGGCTGAATATCAATATTCGAGCGCAGCAGGCTTCAGATACATGCCTTCCTGCGTCATCGCGATCCGGAACTTCAACACGTCCCCGGCCTTGAGCGTGATGTTCTGCGAACCCGGGGCGAGCATGCCGGGACTGCAGCCGGGTGCCTGGCCCGGCAGCAGTTTGAGGCGCAGCGAGACATTCCCCGGCGGCAGGTTGAACGACGTGCTCTGTTCCTGGAACAGCCGCGCCGACAACTGGTCCTGGATGTATACGCCAATCTCGCAATTGGTCGAGACTTCCAGGCGCTCGCGGGAAATGATCAGCACGCCGTAATCCACCGGCGCAGCGTTGACGTAGGGCGTAGCGGCGAAGAGGCTGAGCAAGCCAAACAGGCTGAAAGCTGACCAGCGCATGGCTGAATCTCCTGATATCGAGTCATTGATGCACGCAGCTTGGCCGAGCGCGGCGCCGATTGCCAGCCCGGCCGTTTACGACAGAACTTGACCTTGCCATGGTGGCAAGCTCGACGCTGCACGCAACCTCATCAAAGGAGTCATCTCATGCAGGTATTCAACGTTCAAGGTATGTCGTGCGGGCATTGCGTAAAAGCCATCACCCAGGCGCTGCAGGCAAAGGATCCGGCGGCCAGTGTGCGGATCGATCTGGCGGCAAAAGAAGTCGGCGTCGAGAGCTCGCTGACGGTCGAGCAGGTGATTGCTGCCATTACTGAAGCAGGCTACGAAGCGAAAGTCGCCTGAGCACAGACATCAATACCCAGGGAGCGTTTCATCGAGCGGGATTTAATAGTTAGCGACCTATCGGATGTTCAAGGCGTTCCCTCGCAGCTAGACTAGGGAGCTGCCGACTAGTCCCACTGGATGCCCGATGAACTTCCGTTCCATCTTGATACTTGGCGCCTTGAGCGCATTTGGGCCGCTGGCGATAGATTTCTATCTGCCGGCGTTCCCGACCATGGCGCTGGCATTCGGCACCGATGAAGCACACGTGCAGCTCACACTGGCGGCGTATTTCCTTGGTCTGTCGATTGGTCAATTGCTGTACGGACCTGTGGCGGATCGCTTCGGACGACGCATTCCGTTGCTGGCCGGCGTCGGTCTTTTCACTGCTGCGTCCTTGGCGTGCGCTTATGCACCCAACCTCGAGTGGCTGATCGCTGCGCGTTTCATTCAGGCGTTGGGCGGTTGCGCGGGGATGGTGATTTCGCGGGCGATTGTCAGCGACAAATGCGATGCCGTGGGCTCGGCCAAAGTCTTTTCGCAATTGATGCTGGTGATGGGCCTGGCGCCGATTCTCGCGCCAATGCTGGGCGGGTTGCTGGTCAATACGACGGGTTGGCAGTCGATCTTCCTCGCGCTGACGGGTTTCAGTGCTTTGGCAGCACTGGCTGTGGCGCTTGGATTGCCGGAGAGCATGCCTGCCGATGCGCCACGTCAGCCGTTGTCAGGTGCACTGCGTCAATACGGCCGGCTGTTGTCAGATCCTATCTTCCTCGGCCACGCGCTGACCGGCGGCATCGCCATCGCCGGGATGTTTGCCTACATCACCGGCTCGCCATTCGTGTTCATCAAGCTCTACGGCGTGCCGGCGGAACACTTCGGCTGGCTGTTCGGCACCAATGCGGCGGGGTTCATTCTGGTGGCGCAGATCAATGCGCGGATGCTCGCCAAACGCGGCCCGGCATTCTTGCTGGTGCGCGCGGTTTGGGTTTACCTGGTGGCTGCGCTGACCTTGTTTGTGGTCAGTTCGCTGCACACGGAACAATTGTGGCCGCTGCTGGTGCCATTGTTTGTCTGCATGGCCAGCCTGGGCTGCATTCTCCCCAACGCCTCGGCCTGTGCAATGAACGGGCAGGGCGCTCGTGCAGGTAGCGCATCGGCGCTGCTCGGCTGTCTGCAATTCAGTGTCGCTGCGGGTGCGGCCTGGCTGGTGGGGTTTTTATACGACGGCACGGCCGTGCCGATGGCCATGGTCATCAGCCTGTGTGCAATTCTGGTGGTGAGCGCGGCGATGCTCACCCGGCGTTTGCAAAATGCCCGGGCGCTGGTTCAAGCCCAGGTTTGAGGAAGAACCTCAGCCAGCGGCGCGCTGCTGGTCGGGGAACTGATGAGGGGCGTGCAGGCGCGCTTCGAGGGTGCGGGTGAAGGCGCGGGCTTCGGCTTCGCTGCGGAACGTCACGCAATGCTGGTCCAGACGGACCTGCCATTGGGATTTTGCCAATTCTTTTATCAGGATCTTCATTGCTGACCTCCTTTACGTAAAAGATTGCCTTGCAGAGATTTCGATTGTAGACCCGAATATCGATGCAGTTGTGACAGAGGTCAACCTTCGGACTGACGGCAAAAGATCGCAGGCTTCGCCAGCTCCTACGG
>JALYPE010000610.1 GCA_030856525.1 Pseudomonadota bacterium
GCCTGCGTCTTGTAGCAGCTGGCGAAGCCTGCGTCCGGCTGCGCAGCAGTCGTCGACCCTGCACGGGGGTGTGCCTGATGCGCTGAGTCGTTTGATCTACCTTACGACTGCTGCGCAGCCGGACGCAGGCTTCGCCAGCTGCTACACGGACGAAGGCTCGCCAGGGTGTGTTAACCGCGTTCTGGCTGGAAACGCACGACAAAACCCTTGAGGTTTTGCTGACGGTTGAGCAGATCACGCAGGCGATCGGCTTCGGCGCGCTCAATCAGCGGGCCGACAAAAACCCGATTCTTGCCGTCGGCCGTGCGAATGTAGGCGTTATAGCCTTGGCTTCGCAGGGTTTTCTGCAAGTTTTCCGCGCTGGCACGGTTCGCCAGGCTTGCCAGCTGCACCGACCAGCTGACCGACAGGCCGTTGGCATCGACACGACTTTGCGTGGTGTCAGGTTTCCCAGGCGCAGCAGTGATGGGCTGGCTTGGTGCGATGGCAGGTTTGTTGACCGGCGGAACAGCGGCAGGCGCAGGGGGCGGCGTCACAGCCTTGGCAGCCGGTGCAGGCGCCACGGGAGCGGCAGGCGCAGCCGGTGCGATTGGCATCGTCGGCTCTTCCTGTTGGGCGATTTCGTCATCGCTCGGCACGGGTTCCTGAGGCAGGGCTTGCGGCTCAGGCACCACCACTGGCTCGACCTGCACCTGCGGCACGACAGCCGCCTGCGGAGCCGCGGGCGCTTCAACAGTGACCTGACGCTGTTCATCCTGACGAGAGAACAGCATCGGCAGGAAAATCACTGCCAACGCCACCAGAACCAAAGCGCCAACCATGCGTTGCTTGTATGCCTTATCCAGCAATGCCATTTGCCGCTTCCTCCGTGGAGCGCCGGGACAGCCATTCAAGGGCCTCGGCGACACAATAAAATGATCCGAACAACAGAATCTCATCGTCGCTCGTCGCTTGCGCGCACTGCCCTTCCAAAGCGGCGGTGACGCTGTCATACGACGTTACTGAAGCACCAAGGTTCTGCAACGCCGCGTACAAATCGGAGACCGGGCGTGTCCGCGCTGAATCCAGCGGCGCCACAGCCCAGTGCTGGACACTACCACTCAGTTCACCGACGACGCCATTCAGGTCCTTGTCCGCGAGCAAGCCAAACACCGCCAGACGCTTGCCGGCCGGTGGTCGACTGGCCAGCCGGCGCGCCAGATATTCGGCTGCATGCGGGTTATGCCCTACGTCCAGCAACAGGTTAAGACGCTTGCCCTGCCATTCGAACTGGCGGCGATCGAGTCGACCGACCACTCGCGTGGCTTTAAGCGCCTGAATGATCTGCTCATCCACCCAAGGCAACCCGAGCAGTAGATACGCCTGCAATGCGAGCGCGGCGTTCTCCATCGGCAGATCGAGCAAAGGCAGGTCACGCAGCTCGACGGCTTGCCCTTGCGCATCGAGACCGCGCCATTGCCAATTGTGCTCGGTCACGCCCAGGTCGAAATCGCGCCCACGCAGGAAAAACGGGCAAGCCAGCTCGCGCGCTTTGTCCAGCAGGGGTTGCGGAGGATTCAGATCGCCGCACAGCGCAGGCGCGCCGCTGCGGAAGATGCCGGCCTTTTCGTAGGCCACCGATTCACGGGTGTCGCCCAGGTAATCGGCATGATCGACGCCGATACTGGTGACCAGCGCGATGTCGGCGTCTACCACGTTAACCGTGTCCAGACGCCCGCCCAGGCCGACTTCCAGCACCACAGCGTCCAGCGCGGACTGTTGAAACAGCCAGAACGCTGCCAGGGTGCCCATCTCGAAATAGGTCAGGGACGTGGCGCCACGCCCCGCCTCCACTGCTGCAAAGGCTGCGCACAGCTGCGCGTCAGTCGCTTCGACACCATTGACCTGCACCCGCTCGTTGTAACGCAGCAAGTGCGGAGAATTGTAGACACCGACTTTCAGGCCCTGCGCCCGCAGCAATGACGCCACGAATGCACAAGTAGAACCTTTGCCGTTGGTGCCGGTGACCGTGATCACCCGAGGCGCGGGCTTGCCCAGTCCCATGCGGGACGCTACCTGTTGCGAGCGCTCAAGACCCATGTCGATGGCCGAAGGGTGCAACTGCTCAAGGTAGGCGAGCCACTCGCCAAGGGTACGCTCGGTCATAGGCCGGCTGGCACCGGCGGAACCACGATTGGCTCGACTGGGGCGGCGACAAACTTGGGCGTCGGCTGACCGGTCAGTTGCGCCAGCAGGTTGCCCAGACGCGGACGCAGCTCCTGGCGGTGGATGATCATGTCGATCGCGCCGTGCTCCAGGAGGAATTCACTGCGCTGGAAACCTTCCGGCAGTTTTTCGCGAACGGTTTGTTCGATCACGCGCGGACCGGCAAAGCCGATGAGGGCTTTCGGTTCGCCGACGATCACGTCACCGAGCATCGCCAGACTCGCAGAAACACCGCCGTAGACCGGATCGGTCAGCACCGAGATGAACGGAATGCCTTCTTCACGCAAACGCGCCAGCACCGCAGAGGTCTTGGCCATTTGCATCAGGGAGATCAGGGCTTCCTGCATCCGCGCACCACCGGAAGCGGCAAAGCAGATCATCGGGCATTTGTTTTCCAGCGCGTAGTTGGCAGCGCGAACAAAACGCTCACCGACGATCGCTCCCATCGAACCACCCATGAAGGAGAATTCGAACGCCGATACCACTACCGGCATGCCCAGCAAGGTGCCGCTCATTGAAATCAACGCGTCTTTTTCGCCGGTCTGCTTTTGCGCAGCGGTCAGACGGTCTTTGTACTTCTTGCCGTCGCGGAATTTCAGACGGTCAACCGGCTCCAGGTCCGCACCCAGCTCGTTGCGGCCTTCAGCGTCGAGGAAAATGTCGATGCGGGCGCGGGCGCCGATGCGCATGTGATGGTTGCACTTGGGGCAGACATCCAGGGTCTTTTCCAACTCGGGACGGTACAGCACCGCTTCGCAAGACGGGCATTTATGCCACAGACCTTCAGGCACCGAGCTCTTTTTGACCTCGGAACGCATGATCGAAGGGATCAGTTTGTCTACTAACCAGTTGCTCATGCTTTCTTTCTCCAGTACCGG
>JALYPE010000626.1 GCA_030856525.1 Pseudomonadota bacterium
GACCTGGTCAGCATTCTGCTGCAGGCGCTGGAAGTCAGCGAGCCGAAAGAAGGCGCGGTCAATATCGGCCTCAGCCGCTCCACCAGCCTCAACGAGTTGATCACTGAATTGGGCAACGCCACCGGCAGCGCTTTGGCAGTGACTCATCTGGCGCCACGTCAGGGCGACATTCGCCATTCGCGTGCCAATAACGCTCGTCTGCTCGAACGTTTCACCCTTCCCACACCGACTTCAATCGGCGATGGATTAGCACAGCTTTTGCGCAGTTTGTAATCCGGCTGTTTCACAGCTTTCAAACCGCCTCGATTCAGTCAATTCAAGAGTGAGTTATGGAAATCGTTTTTCGCAGGACGCGTATCCGCGCGGCCGTCCAACGGCTGTTTGCTGCGTTGGCGCTCATTGTGAGCGGGCCGGCCGTACAAGCTGCAGCATTGCCACAGCCCTCCAGCGTCGGCTTTTGGTACGCCGATCAACCGCCCATTCCGGAGCTTTCACAGTTCGATTGGGCGGTGGTCGAGCCGGGCCATATGGCGAGCGGCGACGTCAAAACCCTGCGCAAGCTGGGCAGCCAGCCATTCGCGTATCTGTCGGTTGGCGAGTTCAGCGGCAGTAAAGCCGAGATCGACAACGCTGGCCTGGCAAAAGCGGTGAGTCCGGTGCGCAATGATTCCTGGGACAGCCAGGTCATGGACCTTGCCTCGCCGGCCTGGCGCGAGCATTTGTTCGGTGCAGCCAAAGCCTTCCAGGCTGAAGGTTATGCAGGCCTGTTCCTCGATACTCTCGACAGCTTTCAATTGTTGCCGGAGGCCTCGCGAGAAACTCAGCGCCTTGCGCTTGCCAGTTTCCTGCGTGAACTGCACCAGCGTGAGCCGAAGCTCAAACTGTTTTTCAACCGCGGTTTTGAAGTGCTGCCCGACCTCGATGGCGTAGCCGCGGCCGTGGCGGTCGAGTCTATCCATGCCGGCTGGGACGCTTCTGCCAAACGCTATCGCCCGGTGTCGGAATCCGATCGCGAGTGGCTTGAAACTCACCTGAAACCATTGCGTGCCAAAGGCATTCCATTGGTGGCCATCGATTACCTGCCGCCCGAACGCCGTGAAGAAGCTCGCAAGTTGGCCAAGCGTCTGCGCGACGAGGGTTTTATCCCGTTCATCGGCACCCCTGATCTCAACTCGATGGGCATCAGCAACATCGAAGTGCAGCCTCGCCGCGTGGCGATGGTGTTCGACCCGCGAGAAGGTGATCTGGCCACGAACGCCGGCCACAGCTACGTCGGTGGATTACTGGAATACCTGGGCTATCGCGTCGATTATCTGCCTGCCGACAGCGACATGCCGGATTACCGTTTCAGTGGCTTGTACGCCGGCGTGATCACCTGGATGACCAGCGGCCCGCCGCAGGACAGCCCAGCGTTCAACCGCTGGATCAACGCGCGCCTGGACGAAAAAGTCCCGGTGGTTTTTCTCGCTGGCCTGCCGGTAGAAGACAAGCTTCTGCTCAAGCGCATGGGCCTCAAGCGCGATGCGCCTCCGGGCACGCAAGTGCTGACCATCACGCATCAGGACAAGGCACTGCTGGGCGCGTTCGAAGCGCCGGTGCAGCCCCGCTCCCGTGATCTGACCGCTGTTTCAGTACTGCCCAATGGACCGACCGCCGCACTGACTCTGACCAATGAGGGCGGCGACATTTACAACCCGGTGGTCGTTGGCGAGTGGGGCGGTCTGGCCCTCGCGCCTTACATCCTCGAAATGAACAACGAGCGCCGCCGCTGGATCCTCGACCCGTTCGCCTTCCTCCAAGCGAGCCTGCGTCTGCCAGTTCAGCCGCGCCCGGACACCACCACCGAAAACGGCCGCCGCATCGCCACCGTGCACATCGATGGTGACGGTTTTCCGTCCCGGGCTGAAGTGCGTGGCACGCCCTACGCCGGTCGTCATACGCTGGAAGATTACATCAAGCCCAACCCCTTCCTGACGTCGGTATCGATCGTCGAAGGCGAAATTTCCCCGCGCGGTGCCTTCCCGCATCTGGCGCGTGAGCTGGAGCCGATCGCCCGCGAGCTGTTCGCCAACCCGAAAGTGGAAGTGGCCACCCACACCTTCAGCCATCCGTTTTTCATGCAGCCGGAAAAGGCGCAGAAACGCGAGAACTTCAAACCGGAATACGGTTTGAACATGAAGATACCGGGCTACGACAAAATCGATTTTCATCGCGAGATTTTCGGTTCGCGCGACTACATCAATCAGCAGCTCACTACCCCGGAAAAACCGGTGAAAATGGTGTTCTGGCCGGGTGATGCGCTGCCTTCCGCCGCCACTTTGAAACTGGCATACGACGCTGGTCTGAAAAACGTCAACGGCGCCGAAACCATGATGACCAAGTCCGACCCGTCGCTGACCGGGCTGAACCCGCTGCTGCGTCCTACCGCCGGTGGTTTGCAGTACTACGCGCCGATCATCAACGAGAACCTCTACACCAACCTGTGGAAGGGCCCGTACTACGGCTTCCGCGATTTGATCGAGACGTTCGAGTTGACCGATAGCCCGCGTCGCCTGCGCGGCCTGCATCTGTATTACCACTTCTATTCGAGCACCAAGCAAGCCTCGATCAAGGCGATGCACGAGATCTACGGCTTCATGCGCGAGCAACAGCCGCTGTCGCTTTGGATGACCGATTACATTGATCGCCTGCACGGTTTGTATCAGGCCAGTCTGGCGCGTACCGCCGACGGTGCCTGGCAGATTCGCGGCATGGACGCGTTGCGCACCGTGCGCCTCGACCCGCAAATGGGTTGGCCCGATCTGCTGCGTTCGAAAAACGTAGCCGGCGTGCGCGATTTGCCTCAGGGCCATTACGTGAGCCTGAGCAGCGACAGCGCGTTGCTGGTGCTGCAACCGGAAAGGGACAGCAGGCCGGCACTGGAAGACGCCAATCTGCCGTTGAAGGACTGGCGGTATGTGGACGATCGTCGTGTGAGCTTTTCCTTCGCAGGGGAGTTCGATCTGACCTTTTCGGTGCGTTCGGCAAGTGCTTGCCGGGTGGAAGTGGATGGGCAACGTTTTGCGGGCACGGCATCCGCCGGTCTGTGGGTTTTCAAATTACCAATGAAGCAGGTGAGTAATGGTCAGCTCCTCTGCAACTAAAAGTAACCGCCTGCTCAATCCCTGGGCACTGGCGGTGGTGGCGGTTGCTGTGGGAGGTTTGCTGTGGGCGACCTTCCAGCGTGAAGAAGTATTCCAGCCCGATGGACGTGAGCCTGACGCGGTGTCGGCCAATTACGCCGAGCTGTTGCTGACGGCGCACCCGGATGACGATCACCTGCGTCTGCAGTTGGTCGATCTGTTGATCCGTCTGGGTGACTACGCCAAGGCACGCCAACACCTGGAAGCCTGGCCAAAACCAGTGCCGGAAGTTCAGGCGTACTATCGCCTGGAGCTGGACGCTTTGGACGCGGCGAAAAGCAACGACCTGATCGCCCAGCAAGCCCTGGTCGAGCGCCTCAAAAGCTTTGACCATCGCAAGCTGCCGGTGCCTTTGTTGCAGAACCTGGCGAAGCTCGCGCTGACCTTGCAGGCCCCGGCCTTCGCTGCCAACGTCTACGAAGAAGTTGCCGGACGCGATCCGAAGCTACGCAGCGAGTCGCTCAAATCCGCTGCCCAGTGGCACATGGCCGGCGAGCAGCCAGGCCGTGCAGCCGAGATTTATCTGCAGCTCAAAAGGGACGCTCAGCTGGACAGCGAGCGTCGCGAGTATGCGCAGCTGGCGTTCAACAGTCTGCTGTCGGCCGGTCGTGGCGATGAGGCAGCGCAGGTGCTGTCTGACGAATTGCCGAAGCTGACCAACGCACAAACCGATGCCGAGTGGCTCGAGCAGGGCGTTGATGTCGCGGTGGCGAGCAAGCGCTTTGATCTGGCGCAGCGCGTGCTGAAACAGTGGCAAACCCTGCAACCGGACAACCCGAAAATCCCGTTGAAAGATTTCCACATGCGCCTGGCCATCGGTGATTTGGCCGGTGCCTGGGAAACGGGTCAGCAGTTGGCGGTCGACTATCCGGAAGATCCGGATCTGCTCGAGCAGATGGCTCACCTCGGTGAATGGCGTGGCGATCCCGCGGCGGCGCTGAGTTACTGGATTCGCCTGCTCAAGCTGCAGGAAAACCCGCAAACCCGCGAGCGCGCGTGGCGTCTGGCCAGCCAGCAATTCGACTTCGACCGGTCGATTCCGCTGCTCGCAGAAATCATGAACCAGCGTGCGCTGACGGATATCGAGCTCGATGCGCTGAACTACGGCCACGAATCCCGTGGTACGCCGGGCGAAGCCGAAGCCTGGTTCCGCGCGTACGTGCAGAAATACCCGACGCATCGTCTGGCCTGGACCCGTCTGCTGCAGAACCTGGAAAACACCGGGCAGTTTGCGGCCAAGGCGAAGGTCTACGAGAACTATTCGAAACGCTTCAAGCTGGACACCGTCGAGCAGGTCGACTGGGCCAATACCTACCTCAAGCTGTTCGATTCAGAATCAGCATGGAGCGTGGTGGAGGCGGACGATCAGAGCATCAACGACGCTGATTACTGGCGCTCCCGGGCTTCACTGGCATGGGAACTGGAGCGCGATGAAGACTTGCGCGTCTCCCTGGAAAAAGTGCTGTCGATCGATGGCAA
Source organism: Pseudomonadota bacterium (assembly GCA_030856525.1). Classification (GTDB taxonomy): domain Bacteria; phylum Pseudomonadota; class Gammaproteobacteria; order Pseudomonadales; family Pseudomonadaceae; genus Aquipseudomonas. Next base: position 4,662 of record JALYPE010000626.1, read on the forward strand.
GTTGACCGGTGGTGACGAAAGCCAGCTGATCACCCTGTATCGCACTCGCGACCCGCAGCGCGCGCTGAAACTGACGATTGCCAGCTGGCAGCGCACCAAGGATCCGCAGCGTCTGGTCGAAGCCTTGCAGCAAGCGCAGGAACTCAACGACTGGCCGCAAGTAGTCGCTTTGCTCAAGGATGCCGAGCAATACCCGGTCGCCTACGAGCAGGCGCAGGTGCTCGCCATTCGCGGTGCCCTGGCGGTGCAGCAGGGGCAGCCCGAGGAAGCCGAGCGCCTGTACTTGCTAGGTCTGTCGCGCTATCCCGCTGACAACCTGTTTCGTGAACGCCTGGTGTGGCTGTACGTCGATCAGGGCAACACCGGCAAACTCAAACCGCTACTGAGCCAATGGCGTTCCCATGCACGTGAAGATCGCGTGCTTTGGCTGCCGTTCGCCAGTGCGAGCCAGATGCTGGGCCGCGACGCCGAAGCATTGGCCTGGTATCGCATGTACCTCAAGAGCAGTCCGAACGACTGGCTGGTGCGCGCGGCTTACGCTGATGCACTCGACAGCGCCGGTTATCAGGACGCCGCTCAGCGTCTGCGCCTGAAACTGCTGCGCAGCCCGGAAGTGGAAAACATCGAACCGTCGTCTCAGCGTTACGCGATCTGGTTGCGTCTGGTGGCGAGCAGCTATTCGCCACGCAAGGCGCAACAGGAAGTGCTGAAGAACTGGAAGGACGGTTCGCCGGCGATGCTGCAGTTGTGGTTCGAACGTTTGCTGGCGCGTCTCGACGCGACCAATCAGGAATCGCAGAAAGATGCATGGCTGGAGTGGGCACGTAGCCAGGGCTTGAAAGTCGAGCGCTACGAGCAGATTCAGCAAGCCTTGCGCAGCCGCAACAAAGATCAGGTTGAAGCACTGTTGGCCAGTAGCGATCTGAACCCGGCGCAACGCGCGCAGGCACTCAATCGACTCGGCCGTCTCGGCGAAGCTCTCGACACCAGCCTGTCGGCACTTGGCGACGAGCAACCGATGGCCGTGCGCGAACAACTGCGCCGTCAGGCCGTCGAGCTTCAGGAACGTACGCCGCAGGGCGCGCAGCTGTCCTGGCACCAGCAGGATTTCGGTGGTCTGGAATTCAACGCGCCACGTCTGCAGATCGCCCACAACCTGGGTGATAACTGGTACGCCGATCTGCAGCTCGAACAAGGTGACTACAAGGGTGACGACATTATCGCGTCGCGGATTGGCGAAGAGCGCAATGCGGCGCTGACCCTGCAACGTCCGGTGGAAAACGGTAGCTACAAACTGTTCGCCGACACCAGTCAGCGCAGCGACGACGACCGCAATGGCCTGGGAATTTCCCGGACGTGGCAGGTCAGCCCGAGCAACGAGCTGGAACTCGGGGTCGGTTGGCATCGCAAGAGTGAAGACAGTGGCCTGATGCGCGCTTTCGGGCAACAGGACAGCGTCTGGCTTGGCGGTCGTCACGGCCTCACCGCGCGCGATCAGATCAGCTGGGAAGTGGCGCAGAGGTCGTTCTCTACCCGTGCCGGCGATAACCTCGGCAACGGCCAGGCGCTGAAGATGGAATACAACCACACGCTGGAGTTTGCAGGCCCGAACTGGACCCTGCGCGGCGGTCTGGATTATCAGCACAACGACGTCAAGGACCGCCCGCTGGATTACCTGTCCAGCAACTTCGGTGGCCCGGTGCGACGTGTTGAAGATAACGATAACCCCGAGACGGTGCTGGCCAGCGATCTGCTGCAAAGCACTTACAGCCAACTCTATGTCGGCAGCTCGTGGCGTCGCGGAATACCGGGCGCACTGGTGCGCACCAAACCGCAATACACCTGGTTGGTGGATGTAACGGCTGGCTGGCAATGGCTGGATCAAACTTTTAACTACGGCATCAACACCGGGATCGGCGTCGAAGTGCTGGGTGATGACGAACTGGCCCTGACCTTCGGTTACCAATCTGCGCCTCAGGGCGGAGATGGTCAGGCCGGCGGGACCCTGGGTGTGAGCTACGGCGTGCGGTTTGGGCGCTGATCATGGAATGTCTACGGAGAAAAACTATGCAAGCAATTCGTAATCTGGGCCTGGCCCTCACGGTCCTGTTCGTCGCCGGCTGCGCCAGCTTCACCGATGAAGCCAGCCCGAACCTGCCGCGCAATGCGCAGTGGGGCATCGTGCCGGTGGTCAACTATTCGCAGACACCGCAAGCCGGTGAACGTGCCGAGCAGATCCTGCTCAGCGTGCTCAGCAGCCATGGCCTGCAACCACGGGTTTACCCGGCGAGCACCGAAGGCGAACAAGCGCTGATGGACGACAACGAGCGTCTGGCCGGCGCCCTCGACTGGGCACGCCAGCAAAAGCTCGATTACGTCGTCGCCGGCAGCGTCGAAGAATGGCAGTACAAGAACGGTCTGGACGGCGAACCGGCAGTGGGCATCAGCCTGCGCGTGCTGGAAGCCAGCACCGGTCGCGTGCTCTGGAGCAAAAGCGGCGCGCGCGCCGGCTGGTCCCGTGAAAGCCTGGCGGGCACCGCTCAAACGGTACTCGACAAACTTGTTGGCGCCCTTCGGTTCGAGTGATTGCAATGAATTCTCCGCACATGGATTACAGCCTGGCGCCTCGCGCCAGCGGGCCGGTGTCTTGGCTGGAAACGTTTCTGGTCACCGGCGGGGCCATCGGCCTGGGCTTGTGGCTGACGCCTGAAGACCCGTTGCAAATGCACGGCGGTTTCCCTTGGCCGATTCTGGCACCGCTGCTGTTGGGCGTGCGTTACGGCTTTGTGCGTGGCCTGCTCAGCGCCGGCCTGTTGGTGCTGGCACTGTTCGCGTTGCGCTTGAATGGGCACGAAGGTTATGCCGAGCTTGAGCCGTCGTACATTGTCGGCTTGCTGGTTTGCGGCATGCTGGTGGGCGAGGTCCGCGATCTGTGGGAACGGCGCCTGGAGCGTCTGCAGATGGCCAACGATTATCGCCAGTATCGTCTGGACGAGTTCACGCGGGCGCACCAGATTCTGCGCGTCTCCCACGACCTGCTGGAAC
>JALYPE010000657.1 GCA_030856525.1 Pseudomonadota bacterium
GCGGTTATGCGCAAATACCTGACAGGCTTGTGGGCGTGCATACGCGCAGGAGAAGATTTCAACACGGCCAAGCTTTTCAGCGAAAAGCACCTGCTGAAGGCTTGACCGGGAACAGAGTATCTACAGGATTGGGTCAGCCCAGCAGCTTTTCCAGCTGTGCGGTGGTGTCGACTGCGCCCATGGTTTTTGCGGCGTCCAACGCGGAGGCGCCGTTGGCGTCCTTGGCCTTGGGATCGGCACCCTTGCTGATCAGGTAGTCGACGATCTCGACGCGGTTGAACATCGCCGCCATCATCAGCGGAGTGCGACCGTCGAAAGACGAGCCTTGCACCTGCGCACCACCTTCGACCAACGCCGTGACGGTCGCCAGGTCACCCTTGAACGCGGCGCCGGCAATCGGGCTTTGACCATTGTCGTTGCGGATTTCCGGGTCGGCCTTGTGTTCCAGCAGTACTTTCACGGTGTCGACATGGCCGTGGTACGCGGCCAGCATCAACAAGGTGTCGCCCTTGTGGTTGCGCAGGTTCGGCGGCAAGCCTTTGCTGAGCAGCGCAGCCATCATGGCCGCATCGCCATCACGCGCCTTGTTGAATACCTGTTCGGCAAATTCAGCGGCTTCTTCGGGGGTCATCTGGCGGCTTTGTTCTGACATCGGGGGCTCCACTTTCAATTATTCGCAAGACCGACAGTGTCCCGAGGGCTCCCGGGGCTGTCACTTCTTTTTTCTGACGAATCGCGATAGCGACATTCAATAGCGGTACTGACCATCGCTGATTCGCGCCGCCAATGGCTTGGTCACCTGCACATAGGTGTCGGTTCCCGGAAGCCAGGCATAGACCGGATCGTCGCCGGTCCTGTCCGGGTCAAACGCTTCATCCCTCAGCCGGGTCTTCTGGTATTTGAACGTCCCGGTGGTTTCCATTTTCACTTTCACCCGAAGGAACAACGGCACGGCATACGCCGGCAACTGCTCGCGGACGAAGGCCAGCAATTCGGTGAAATCCAGGGTCGCCAACGATTCGGCTGGCGTAATGGCGGCCATCCCTGCGCGGCCATTGGTGTTGCAGATCTCCACGCCGTAGGCCACGGCCTCGGAGATATTCGGATGCTGCAGGAGGATGTTCTCGACTTCGGTGGTCGAGACATTTTCACCTTTCCAGCGGAAGGTATCGCCCAGGCGATCGACGAACTGCGCATGGCCGAAGCCGATGTTGCGCAGCAAGTCACCGGTATTGAAGTATCGATCGCCCTTGGCAAACACATCGTGCAGCACGACTTTTTCGGTTTTCTGCGGATCGGTGTAACCGTCCAGCGGCGCTTTGTCGTCGATGCGCGCGAGCAACAACCCCTGCTCGCCTTTGCTCACTTTGCGCATGAAGCCATCGGCCTGACGGATCGGCGCGCCACTGTTGTGGTCGTACGCCGCCAGCTCCCAAGCCATCAAAGAAAACCCGACGGTGTTGTCGAAGTTGAGCACGTTGGTGAACCCGATGTTGCCATCGCTGGCGGCGTACAGCTCGCAGATGTGTTGCACGCCGAAGCGCGTCTTGAAGGCACCCCATGCGCCGGGGCGCAGGCCATTGCCGATCATCTTGGTCACGCCGTGCTCGCGGTCATGCCTGCCGGGCGGCTGATCGACGAGATAGCGACACAGTTCACCGACGTAACCGAGGGTGGTGGCGCGGTACTGGCGTACGTCGTTCCAGAACTGACTGGCGCTGAATTTGCGGCGGATGGCAAACCCCGAAGCGCCGCTGATCGCCGATCCCCAGCACACACAAAGTCCGGTGGCGTGGTACAGCGGCAAGGTGCAATAGACGACGTCGTCAGGCTGCATATCCAGCGCGATCATGCCAAAGCTCGCGGAGCTGCGCATCCAGCGCCCGTGCTTGAACACCCCGGCCTTGGGCAACCCGGTCGTGCCCGAGGTGTAAATGTAAAAACACGGATCGTCGAAAAAAACCTGCGCACTGCTGGGCGGATTGTCCGAGGAACAATCGACAGACGCGCTCATCAGGTTGACCAAGCCATCGGGCGCGATGCCCGGCTGGCGATCGGTGGGCTGATCAGCGACATACCAGGTTCGCGCAGCCTCGATCGCCACTCGCTCGCGGACGGCTGAAAACGCCGGAAGCAGTTCTTCGCCAACAATGATTGCCGCCGGCGCTACCAGGTTCAGGCTGTGAACCAGGGGGTCGCGAGATTGCGATGTATTAAGCAATGCACTGATCGCACCGGTCTTGGCCACTGCGAGAATTGTCACCAGCAGCTCGGGGCGGTTTTCGATGAACACCCCCACCACATCACCCTTGCGAATACCTTGCGAGATCAGGTGATGTGCGATGCGATTGGCCCACTGATTGACTTGCGCGTAGGTCAGCGCCCTGTCGTCTTGCAACAAGGCCGGGCCTTCGGGATTGCGCAAGGTGGCTTGCTCGAAGCTCCAGCCCAGACCACACACCTGGGTCGGGTCCGTGACATTGGCGGCTTTCATGCCCTTGACCACGCGCGGAATGGCCTTGGCGATGGCAGGCAGCTTGCGGAGCATCATGCTCCAGGTAATGAAGTCTGACGTGCGACTCATGGTTGCTCCCGTTGGATCTTTTTATTGTCGGGCGGCGTTGGCTTGACCCCGAAAATACGTCAGCGCTTCGGAAGGTGTACACGCGGTTTTTGCAATGTTTTGTATCCGAACGCGGCCGCGAGTGTCTGTGGTGAATTTGGTTCCATGGGAGCGGTGCACATCTCTCAAAATGCAGGATGCACGATGGCCGTTCATGCAGATTGCACGAAGGTGAAATTTGATAAAAATTTTAAGATGTTGATTTTAAAGGATAATTTTAAAGCTCCATGACTGGCACAAAGGCTGCAACTACCTCTACATGCTTGCCAATCATGTACAAACGGAGCTGAAAGACATGAGCCTGATCCAAGAAAAATTTTCGTCCCTGTTCTCCAACTTCGAAGTGAACACCCAGCCTCGTCCTGACGGCGGCATTCTGCTGACGCTGAGCAGCACCGAAGGCCGCGTGTTCAAACGCTCGATTTCCTATCAGCAATTACACGCTGGCGATCAACTGTCGTGGGTTATCAGCGCGATCCGTCGTGATCTGGCCGAACAAGCGAGCGAGCTGCCGCAAATTTCGATGCTGCAAAGCCAGCAACGTTTCGCTTTGCCGACGTATCACTCGCTCTAAAGAACTCGCTCTGAAGATAAAGAGCCGCAAACAGACAGGCCGTGAGAGCTTCCGCTTCACGGCCTGAGTTATTTCTGTAATACCTGTAGGCACGAAGCTCCGGGCGACGTTCCGACGAAAGCGGCGTGCCATTCTGCATGTGGCTTGCCTGATACACCGCTATCGCGAGCAAGCTTGCTCCTACGGGTATGTGGCGTCTGGCAGGCCTGTGCGGGAGCGAAGCTCCCACGGGTTATGGCTACTACCCGTTAGAACGTGGACGGATCGATTCGCACGAAACTCTCCACGGTCACATGACCGGCCAGTTCCCCGCCTTCACGGGCCAGACCGCATGTCAGCATTCCTGCCAGTCGCGCAGCCTCCAGCTCTTCGACGATGTCCGACAAAAACAGAATCTGCGAGGCGTCCAGGCCAATCGCATCGGCAATGCGGACGTACGACTGCGCTTCGCGCTTGGGCCCGGAGGTGGTATCGAAATATCCGCTGAACAGCGACGATAAATCCCCCGCTTCCGAGCATCCGAAAATCAGCTTTTGCGCCTGGATCGAGCCCGAGGAATAGACGAATAGTGCATACCCCTCCAGATGCCAGCGCTTCAGCGCGTCGACCGCATCCGGGTAAACATGGCCCTTCAATTCACCGGCCTGATAGCCCTGCTCCCAAACCATGCCCTGCAACGCTTTGAGTGGCGTGGCCTTGCGGTCTTCGGCGATCCATCCCAGCAGAATCTCCAGCGCACGTTCGACATCAGCGTCCGGTTCACTGCTGTCCCGGCGCACTGCGTCCAGTTGCTCGGCCACATCGGCGCGGTCGGCATGCTCGCGAACGAACGCCGGCAGATGGCTCGCGGCATAAGGAAACAACACGTCGAAGACAAAACTCACTGCGCTGGTGGTGCCTTCGATGTCGGTCAGAATCGCTTTGATCGGCATGGACTCAGTCCTCAAGACGCGGGAAACGACCGGCGATGTCTTCGCCGGTAAAATTGGCGACCCAGCCTTCCGGGTTGTTGAACAGGCGGATCGCAATGAAATGCGGGTGCTCGCCCATGTCGAACCAATGCGGGGTACCGGCCGGCACCGAAATCAGGTCGTTCTTCTCGCAGAGCACCGCGTACACATAATCGTCGATATGCAGGGTGAACAGTCCACGAC
>JALYPE010000675.1 GCA_030856525.1 Pseudomonadota bacterium
CCTCAACACCCTGACCGCCAATGATTTCGTGTTCGGCGAGCGCGCCCAGCAGGACATCCTTTACCTGCCCACCCTCGGCCAATCCAATGCGCGCCTGATGCGCATGACCGAGGACGACGATCAGTCCGGCACCTCGATGCTGGTCAAGGACCTGGACCGCTACACCGACTATGACGTGCGCAGCCAGTTCACCGATGCCGATGGTAACGGCATCGACATCGCCGTGGGCGGCAGCACGGTCAATGGCATGTCCACGTTGGGCGTCGAGGAACTGAAGTTGTGCTGGTGGCTGACCGACACCAACCAGCCGGGCCCTGCGTTGCTGCGCGCGGTAACGCTGCTGCAGGATCAGCTCAGCGAACTGAAATCCATCGATAACGTCACCATGGGCATCATCTGGGGTCAGGGCGAAGAAGCCGCCCAGGAGATTGCCCGCGCCACGGATAAACCGGCAGCGGCCGCGGCGTATAAAGCGGCGACGCTGAAGGTGTTCGACTACCTGCATGCGCAGTTCGGCAACTTCAACGTGTACATGATGGAAACCGGTCACTACCAAGAGGACGCAGCGCGCGCCCGTGGCTACGCCGAGGACAAGATTGCCGCCATTGTCGAGGGCGTCGGCTATGTCCGCGCTGCGCAGGAAGCCATCGCCGCCGAGCGTCCCGACGTGAAGCTGGCCGTGGACTACAACGACCTGCCCCTGCGCTACGAAGTCGATCCACTGGTGTATCCCGATGACGTCTGGCACTTGCACGAGGAATCGGCGGAAATTGTCGGCCAGCGCCTCGCTGATTACATCGCCGGCGACCTGGGCTTCCAGGGCAACCCCAGCGACAACAACAGCGTGCAGGATATTTTCGACAACGCTCAGAACCAGGGCGGGCATATTTACGGGACGGATCAGGCGGATACGCTGGTCGGCAGTTCGGGCAACGACACGCTGAATGGCGACATGGGTGCCGACACCATGACCGGTGGCGATGGCAACGACGTCTACGTGGTCGACAACGCGTTCGACAGTGTGGTGGAGAGCAACGATTCGGCTTCGCAGATCGATACCGTGCAATCCTCGGTCAGCTGGACCCTGGGCGCCAACCTGGAAAACCTCGTGCTCAGTGGTGTGTCGGACATCGACGGTACCGGCAACGAGCGACGCAACTTCATCACCGGTAATGCCGCCAATAACGTGCTCGATGGTGCGGCTGGCGCCGACAGCATGAGCGGTGGCGATGGCAACGACACCTACTATGTCGACAACGTCGACGATGCCGTGATCGAAACCAACAGCAGCCCGGTGCCCGGTGGCATCGATAGCGTGCACAGCAGCCTCGCGGCGTACACGCTCGGCAGCAATGTCGAAAACCTGTATGTCGATAGCGCTGGCGCTGCCAATGGCACTGGCAACTCGCTCAACAACACGCTGTTCGCCGGTGCCGGCAACAACGTGCTGGACGGTCGCGATGGCAATGACACGGTTTCTTTTGACCGGGCATCGGCAGCGGTGACGGTCAACCTCTCGACTTCGGCGCAACAAAACACGGCGGGATCAGGGCTCGACACCTTGAAGTTCATCGAGAACCTGACGGGCAGCGCCTATGACGACAGCCTCTCTGGCAACAGCGGCGCCAATACCCTCAACGGGGGTGCGGGCAACGACACGCTGGTGGGCGGATCGGGCGATGATCGATTGATCGGCGGTTCCGGCACCGACACTCTCACCGGCGGCACGGGCGCGGACACCTACGCTTTCGCTGCGCTGTCGGACATGAACGTCGGCGCTTTGCGCGATGTGATCAATGGGTTCAAGACCACCGAGAATGATCACCTGGATTTCTCCGGCCTCGACGCCAACCCGCTGACCGCCAACATCGACGCTTTCACTTTCATCGGCAGCAATGCCTTCGACGCCACTAACGCTACCGGCCAGATACGCTTCGCCGACGGCATCCTCTACGGCAGCGTCAACGCCGACGCCACGCCAGACTTCGAAATACAACTGGTAGGCGTCAAGGAGCTGCAGGCCAGCGACTTTACGGCCTGACCCGAGGTGGGAGCGGGCTTGCTCGCTCCCACAGTGGGTTTTTGCTGTGCATGCAAAGTGGAAGTTCACCACAAATCGAAATGTGGGAGCGGGCTTGCTCGCGAATGCGGTGTCTCAGACAAAGTAGTGCTGACTGACCCACCGCCTTCGCGAGCAGGCTCACTCCTACAGTGGTTTTTGCTGTGCATTCAGAATTTATGCTGACTCACACTCCGCATCGTCGGAACGCCGCTCGGAGCCGGCTCACTCTTACAGGGGATCTGTTGCGTACACAAAATCAGGCTTGCGCCTGCG
>JALYPE010000686.1 GCA_030856525.1 Pseudomonadota bacterium
TCACTGAAGATCACCTGTAGGAGTGAGCCTGCTCGCGATGGCCGCGACTCGGTATCACGCCTTACTGTGCAGTCAGGCTCACATCCCGCAACGGCTTGCCACGCACCGGCGCATCGCCGGCCACGTAGTAATCGGCGGTGCTGCGCGGCAGCGGTTGGCGGCCACGGATCTTGTCGGCGATTTTCTCGGCGATCATGATCGTTGGAGCGTTCAGGTTGCCGGTGGTGATGATCGGCATGATCGAGGCATCGACTACACGCAGGCCTTGCATGCCGTGCACGCGACCTTCGCCATCGACCACGGCCATGTCGTCGGTGCCCATCTTGCACGAGCAGGACGGGTGGAACGCGGTTTCGGCGTGTTCGCGGATGAACGTGTCGAGCTGCTCATCGGTCTGCACGTCGATCCCCGGGCTGATTTCACGGCCACGGAAAGCGTCCAGCGCGGGCTGCTGCATGATTTCCCGGGTCAGGCGGATGCCGTCGCGGAATTCCTGCCAGTCCTGCTCGGAGGCCATGTAATTGAACAGGATGCTCGGGTACTCGCGAGGATCCTTCGATTTGGCCTGAACGCGACCGCGGCTCGGCGAACGCATGGAGCCCATGTGTGCCTGGAAACCGTGTTCTTTCACACCGTTGCTGCCGTTGTAGTTAATCGCTACCGGCAGGAAGTGGTACTGGATGTTCGGCCATTCGAAGTCAGGGCTGCTGCGGATGAAACCGCCGGCTTCGAACTGGTTGCTGGCGCCGATGCCGGTGCCATTGAACAGCCACTCGGCACCGATGGCCGGCTGGTTGTACCAGAGCAGCGACGGGTACAGCGAGACCGGTTGGGTGCAAGCGTATTGCAGGTACAACTCAAGGTGATCCTGCAGGTTTTCGCCGACGCCTGGCAGGTCGTGGACCACCGGGATATCGAGCTTGTTCAGCAGGTCGGCGGGGCCGACACCGGAGCGTTGCAGAATCTGCGGCGACGCAATGGCGCCGGAGCACAGCAGCACTTCCTTGCGAGCGCGGGCTTCGACGCGTTCTTCTGCAGCGCCGATCAGGTAACGCACGCCGACCGCACGCTTGCCTTCGAACAGAATTTTGTCGGTCAGGGCGTGGGTGACGATGGTCAGGGTCGAACGCTTTTTGGCGACGTCCAGGTATCCGCGGGCGGTGCTGGCGCGACGGCCGTTCGGCGTCACGGTACGGTCCATCGGGCCGAAACCTTCCTGTTGGTAACCGTTGAGGTCTTCGGTACGCGGGTAACCGGCCTGTACGCCTGCTTCAACCATCGCGTGGAACAGCGGGTTGTTGCCCGCTTTCGGTGTGGTCACGCTGACCGGGCCATCGCCACCGTGGTAGTCGTTGGCGCCGATGTCGCGGGTTTCGGCCTTGCGGAAATACGGCAGGCAGTTCAGGTAATCCCAGTCTTCCAGGCCTGGCAATTTCGACCAGTTGTCGTAGTCCATGGCATTGCCGCGGATGTAGCACATGCCGTTGATCAGCGACGAGCCGCCAAGGCCCTTGCCGCGACCGCATTCCATGCGACGACCGTCCATGTGCGGCTCTGGATCGGTTTCGTACGCCCAGTTGTAGCGTCGGCCTTGCAGCGGGAATGCCAGTGCAGCGGGCATTTGCGTGCGGAAGTCGAGGCGATAATCGGGGCCGCCTGCTTCGAGCAGCAGAACGGTGACGCCTTGGTCTTCAGTCAGACGGGTCGCCAGGGTGTTACCGGCCGAGCCGGCACCGATGATGATGTAATCGAATTCTTGGGACATTAAATGCACCCTCTTTGAAGTTGGTCAGGTCGGGCGACTGCTGTGCATCTGTGGCGAGGGGATTCATCCCCGTCCGGCTGCGCAGCAGTCGTAAAGCCAGCGACTGAGATCTATCTGGAAGTCCGTAATGTATGGATGGGGCTGCTTCGCAGCCCAACGGGGATAAATCCCCTCGCCACATTTGCGTGTGCTCCAGACTTCGCGGGCCTTAGAAAACCGAGGCGTAATCGCCCAGTTCGACCTGTACCGATTTGATGCGTGTGAAGTTGTTCAGCGAGCTGATGCCGTTCTCACGGCCAACACCTGACTGCTTGTAGCCGCCGACCGGCATCTTCGCGTCGGACTCGCCCCAGGCGTTGATCCAGCAAATACCGGCTTCCAGTTGATGGATCACGCGGTGCGCGCGGTTCAGGTCTTTGGTAACGATGCCGGCGGCCAGACCGAAGTCAGTGGCGTTGGCACGACGGATCACTTCTTCTTCGGTTTCGTAGGTCAGGATGCTCATCACCGGGCCGAAGATTTCTTCGCGCACGATGGTCATCTCGTCGGTGCAATCGGTGAACACCGTCGGTGCCACGAATGCGCCTTTGGCAAACTCGCCGTCAGTCAGACGATCGCCGCCGCACAATACGCGCGCGCCTTCTTCTTTACCTTTGGCGATGTAGCCCAGCACGCTTTCCATGTGGGCGAAGCTGACCAGCGGGCCGAAGTTGGTGTTTTCGTCTTGCGGATTACCGATACGGATGCGCGCAACGCGCTCGGCGATCTTCGCTTCGAATGCGGCTTGCAAGTGGCTTGGCACGAATACGCGGGTGCCATTGGTGCAGACCTGACCGGAGCTGTAGAAGTTAGCCATCATCGCGGTATCGGCGGCGCGATCGAGGTCGGCGTCGTCGAAAATGATCAGCGGAGATTTGCCGCCCAGTTCCATGGTCACGTCTTTCAGCGAAGAAGCCGAGGCGCTGGCCATGACCTTCTTGCCGGTGTCGGTACCGCCCGTGAAGGAGATTTTTTCGATGCGCGGGTGCTCGGTCAGCCAGGTGCCGACTTCACGGCCGCTGCCGGTCAGTACGTTGAACACGCCAGCCGGCACGCCGGCCTCGGTGTAGATCTCAGCCAGTTTCAGCGTGGTCAGGGAAGTGACTTCGCTGGGCTTGAAGATCATCGCGTTACCGGCGGCCAGGGCCGGTGCGGATTTCCACAGGGCGATCTGGATCGGGTAGTTCCACGCGCCGATACCGGCGACCACACCCAGCGGCTCGCGACGGGTGTAGACGAACGAAGTGTCGCGCAGCGGAATCTGCTCGCCTTCGATGGCCGGCACCAGGCCTGCGTAGTATTCCAGCACGTCGGCGCCGGTGACGATGTCGACGTACTTGGTTTCAGAGAAGGATTTACCGGTGTCCAGGGTTTCCAGGGCCGCCAGTTCATCGTTGCGCTCGCGCAGGATATCAACGGCACGGCGCAGGATGCGCGAACGCTCCATGGCGGTCATCGCAGCCCAGATTTTCTGGCCTTTTTCAGCGCTGACCACGGCGCGTTCAACGTCGTCCTTGGTCGCACGCTGAACATTGGCGAGGACTTCACCGGTCGCCGGGTTGATGGCTTCGAAAGTGGCGTCGCTGCTGGCGTCAGAGTAGCCACCGTCGATGTAGAGTTTTTGCAGTTCGAAACGGGCCATGATGTCCTCGCAAGTGCATGAGTGGTTGGCGTTAACCACCGGGCGATGCCATATAGCTTTGGGCATCGCTGGTCAGTGGCAGTTCAGGGGCTGAGCGTTATGTGTGCTCTAACTCACCTGCTTGGCCAATTGAAAATCCATGTATTCGTAAGCGATCCGGAGCGCCTGGGCAGTGTCGAAAGCATCTCCCGACAGCGCTCCGCGCAACCACAAACCGTCAATCAATGCGGCCAGGCCTCGGGCTGCACTGCGCGCATCATCGAGCGGCAGTACACGGCGAAACTGGCAACACAGGTTGGAATACAGGCGGTGATCGTTGATCCGCTGCAACCTGTGCAAAGACGGGTGGTGCATGCTGGTGGCCCAGAAGGCCAGCCAGGTTTTCATTGCCGGGCCGTTGACCTGGCTGGCGTCGAAGTTGCCGCCGATAATCACTTGAAGGTGCGCCCGCGGGGTGTCTTCCTTCAATGCCTGCCGGCGTTCGTGGACATTCTCGATC
>JALYPE010000689.1 GCA_030856525.1 Pseudomonadota bacterium
AACCGGCCAACGCCTGGTTCACCTGCCCGCGCACCACACTCAAACCCTGTGTGATCGAGCCGTACTTCTACGTGATCGACGGCCAGAACGTGCTGATGACCAGCATCGTTTTCCCGCTGATGGTCAACGGCAAGGTGATCGCTTCGCTGTCGGCGGACATCAACCTCAACAGCCTGCAAGCAGTCGGTCAGGCTGCGAGTAAAAAGCTCTATGACGGCCAGACCCACGTCAGCATTATCAGCCCGGCGGGTCTGCTCGCCGCGTACAGCCCGGACGCCAGCAAACTCAGCCAGCGCCTCGACGCCGTCGACACCGTCAACGGTGCCGAGCTGATTCGTTTGCTCGCCAGCAGCAACCGCACCGAAAGCCTGCACAGCGATCGTCACTTGAAAGTGCTGGCGCCGTTCGAGCCGATTCCCGGCGGAAAATCCTGGGGCGTGCTGCTTGATGTGCCGGAGCGTGTGCTGATCGGGCCGGCCGAAGCGTTGGAAAAACAACTCGATGAAAGCAATACTGCTGGCGCGCTGGTCGAACTCGGCCTGGGCGCCCTGGCCGCGCTGGTCGGGCTTGTGCTGGTGTGGCTGATGGCGCGCAGCGTGACCAAACCGATTCTGGGCGTCGCGCATATGCTCGAAGACATTGCCAGTGGCGAAGGCGACCTCACCCGGCGCCTGGCCTACGACAAGCAGGACGAACTCGGCCAGTTGGCCGGCTGGTTCAACCGCTTTCTCGACAAGCTGCAACCGATCATCGCCGAGGTGAAACGCTCTGTGCAGGATGCGCGCAGCACGGCGGACCAGTCTTCGGCCATCGCGACCCAGACCAGTGCCGGCATGGAACAGCAATACCGTCAGGTGGATCAGGTCGCCACGGCTTCTCACGAGATGAGCGCCACCGCGCAAGACGTCGCCCGCAGCGCCGCACAAGCCGCCCAGGCTGCGCGCGATGCCGATCACGCGACCCGTCGCGGTTTGACGGTGATCGACCAGACCACCACCAGCATCGACAACCTGGCCGCGGACATGAGTGCGGCGATGGTGCAGGTCGAAGGCCTGGCGGCGAACAGTGAGAAGATTGGCTCGGTACTGGAAGTGATCCGCGCGATCGCCGAACAGACCAACCTGCTCGCGCTCAACGCTGCCATCGAAGCGGCCCGTGCCGGTGAGGCCGGTCGTGGTTTTGCCGTAGTAGCGGATGAAGTGCGCAATCTGGCGCGACGGACCCAGGAGTCAGTCGAGGAAACCCGTCTGGTGATCGAGCAGTTGCAGGCGGGTACTCAGGAGGTGGTGGGCTCGATGAACAACAGCCATCGCCAGGCTCAGGGCAGTGTCGAGCAAGTCGGTCAGGCGGTGACAGCGTTGCGCCAGATTGGTGATGCGGTGACGGTGATCAGCGACATGAACCTGCAGATCGCCAGCGCAGCGGAAGAGCAGAGCGCTGTGGCGGAAGAGATCAACAACAACGTCGCGACCATTCGCGATGTGACTGAATCGCTGTCGGGGCAGGCGAACGAATCGGCGCGGGTGAGCCAGTCGCTGAACAGGCTGGCGAATCAGCAGCAGGGGTTGATGGATCAGTTTCGGGTTTGATCCGACGATCATCAGCTGACAATCCCGCCTTTGTAGGAGCCTGGCTTGCCAGCGATGGCGATTCGGAAAACGCCATCGCCAGCAGGCCGGCTCCTACGGTAGGGGGCGTTGGCGGATTCACCGATCTGCATCACGCAGCAGAAGACGACGGTGTGGGATCAGCGTTTGGGGAGTTCGATGACGACCTTGAGCCCGCCCCCCTCGCTCTCTTCCAGACGCATCACCGCGCCCCACGTATCGACGATGTCGCGCACGATGCCCAGTCCCAATCCGTGGCCATCGGTCTGCTCATCCAGCCGTGTGCCGCGGTTCAGCACCTGATCGCGCTGTGCCTCGGGGATGCCCGGCCCGTCATCTTCCACACTCAATTGAAAGCTTGCGGGCGTCTCGACCACACTGAGGCGCACTTCCGCATCCGCCCATTTGCAGGCGTTATCCAGCAGGTTGCCGAGCAATTCCAGAAGATCCTCACGATCCCACGGCAGCGACAATCCGGCCGGCGCGCGATAGCTCAACTGCAGATGGTCGCCATGAATCATGTTCAACGTCGCGAGCAACCCCGGCAATTCCGCGTCGCAATCAAACAACGCCCCCGGCAACGCATCGCCAGACAATCGCGCCCGATTGAGCTCGCGGTTGAGGCGTTGCTGGACCTGTTCCAGCTGGTCTTTGAAGATTTTGCGCAGCTCGGGATGGGCATCCATTTTCTCGCTCGACGCCAGGCTCAATAACACCGCCAGCGGTGTTTTCAAGGCGTGCCCTAGATTGCCCAAGGCATTGCGCGAGCGCTTGAGGCTGTCTTCGGTATGGGCCAACAGATGGTTGATCTGTGCCACCAGTGGCTCCAGCTCCACGGGCACTTGATCGTCGAGCTGCGAGCGCTGGCCCTGCTGCAACTGAGCGATCTGTTCGCGGGCCTTTTCCAGCGGCCGCAGCGCGCGCCGCACGGTGATCCGCTGCAACAGCAGAATCAGCAGCAACCCCGCCAGCCCCAGGCCCAGACCGATCTGTTGCATGCGCTGAAAACTTTCGCGCACCGGCGTGTAATCCTGCGCCACGCTGATTGAAATCGACTGGCCGAGACGTCGGTAGTCCGAGCGCAGCACCAGTAACTGCTGGCCTTCCGGGCCCAATTGCAGATTGCTGTGCAAGCCTGAATGGTCGAGGCGCGGCAGTTCCTGATCCCACAACGAGCGGGATCGCCAGTGGCTGTCAGCAAAATCGATACGGAAATAGTGCCCGGAAAACGGTCGTTGATATGCCGGCGACAAATGCCGTTCATCCAGCTGCAAACCCTGCGGCCCGCGCACCAGCGCCACCAGCAGGCTCTCACTGTCGTTACGCAGCCCGGCTTCGAGGTAGCGCTGCAAGCCCATCTCGAACAGCCACAGACTGGTCTGCGCGAGCACCAGGCCGACGATCACCATCACGCTGATCAGGCCCAGGCTCAAGCGGCGCTGGATCGATCTCACTGCCCTTGCCCGCCGAACAGGTAACCCTGACCGCGACGTGTTTCGATCACGCTGCGCCCCAGTTTGCGCCGCAAGTGGTTGACGTGGACTTCCAGCACGTTGGAATCGCGCTCGGTTTCGCCGTCATACAGATGCTCGGCGAGGTGGCTTTTCGAGAGGATCTGTTCCGGGTGCAGCATGAAATAGCGCAGCAAACGAAACTCCGCAGCGGTGAGCTGGATGTCCGCGCCGTCACGCGAAACGCACTGCCGCCCTTCATCCAGATGCAACCCGGCCGATTGCAGCGTCGGCTGATTGACCTTGCCGTGGGAGCGGCGCAACAACGCCTGAATGCGCAAATGCAGCTCTTCGGGATGGAATGGCTTGGTCAGGTAATCATCGGCACCGGCCTTGAGCCCTTCGATGCGCTCGGCCCATGAGCCGCGCGCCGTGAGGATCAGCACGGGGGTCGCCAACCCCCCAGCCCGCCACTGCGCCAGCACCTCAAGCCCCGGCACACCGGGCAGGCCGAGGTCGAGGATGATCAGATCATAGGGTTCGCTGCTGCCCTGATACACCGCGTCGCGACCGTCGGCCAGCCAATCGACCGCGTAACCCTGGCGGTTGAGGCCGGCGATCAGTTCGTCGGCCATGGGCACGTGGTCTTCCACCAGAAGCAAACGCATTGGTCAATCTTCCTTGTCTTGCAATAGCAGGCCATTGGTTGCATCGAGGTCCAGCTCACGGACCACACCCTCGCGGGTCAGCAATTCGACTTCGTAAATGTAAACGTCGTGTTTTTCTTCAAGCTCGGCTTCGAGCAGTTTCGACCCGGGATAGCGGTCCAGCGCCTGCTTCAGCAATTGCTCAAGCGGCATGATCACACCTTGCTGGCGCAGGCGCAGGGCTTCGTCCTGGTCGAGGTCGCGCGCCATGGCCATTGAGCAAAACGCCAGTAGCGCCAGGGCCAATCGGCTGCCGGCGCGCCATTTCGAGGAAAACACCTTCATTACGTATCCTGATGATCCTTGAGCACCGCACCGCTCACCGCATCCAGTTCCAGGTCCCATTCGACGCCTTGCGGGTCGCGCATTTCGACCTGATAGATGTACTTGCCGTACTCTTCTTCCAGCTCGGTTTCGGTGATGGTCGAACCCGGATGCTTGGCGACGGCGGTAGCGTTGAGCTTTTCGAAAGACACAATGGTACCAGCGTCCCGCAGTCTCAGGGCTTCGTCCGGGCCGAGATCGCGGGCTTGAGCGATGCCGGCCGTCATGGCGATGACGGAGGCGGTGAACAGGACAGTCAGGGTTTTCATGGGTGTCTCCGTATGTTTTATGTGTTGCATACGGGGCTACCTTAGTGAGTCGAACTTAATTGAAACTGAATTGCCATCATTGTCACAGCGCCTCACCGGTAGGAGCCGGCTTGCTGGCGATGGCGT
This sequence comes from Pseudomonadota bacterium, assembly GCA_030856525.1. Classification (GTDB taxonomy): domain Bacteria; phylum Pseudomonadota; class Gammaproteobacteria; order Pseudomonadales; family Pseudomonadaceae; genus Aquipseudomonas. Next base: position 4,485 of record JALYPE010000689.1, read on the forward strand.
CTTTCGCATTTATATCTTCATCGCTCTCGCGATTGCTATCGCCGGCAAGTCGGCTCCTACAGATTGGGTTCCGTCACCTTTTGCGCTGCTCTGTTTATAATCCTCCGCTCGCCAGACACCGAGGCCGGTATGACCGCCATCCACATCAAGTTCCCTTCCCTCACCCTCAAGGCCGGCCCTCGGGCCTTTGCGCGCATCCGTGAAAACGGCTTGAGCGCTGCCGACGTCGGCACGCTGCCCGGTGCTGCCGGCGGGCCCAAGGCATTAGGGATTCAAGGTCTGGATTTGGCGCTGTTCGGTGAATGGCTGCCTGCCGCGCCGCGCGAGCGTTCGCTGATCGGTGCATAGGTCGGCTCCTGGCGCTTCGCCAGCGCCTGCCTGCCGGATGCCGCCGAAGGGATTCGCCGCCTCGGGCATCTGTACACCGAGCAGCATTTCAACAAAGGCGTGACCATGGCGCAGATCAGCCAGAGCTCGCAGCGCATGCTCGATGAGCTGCTCGATGGTCGCGATGCAGCGATTCTGGATAACCCGCATTATCGCTTGAACATCATGGTCGTCAGAAGCCACGCCCTGCTCGCGGACGATCACCGTGGGCGCTTGGGCCTCGGCCTGTCATCGGTAATCGCCGACAACCTGCGGGGTCGCGCTCGGCTGGCGAAGCATTTCGAACGCTTGATCATTCACGATCCGCGCCTGGCGCCACCGCTGGATGCGCTCAACGATTTCCCCTCGCGTTTCGTCGCACTCAACGCCGGCAATTTGCGTCAGGCGCTGCTCGCTTCGGGTTCGATCCCGATGGTCATGCAAGGCGTCAGTGATTTGCCGGGGGCCGGCGCGGGGATGTTCCGGGATGGTGGCCTGCTCGACTATCACCTCGACCTGCCCTACAGCGGCACCGACGTCGTGCTCTACCCGCATTTCACCGACCGGGTGATTCCCGGCTGGTTCGACAAGACCTTGCCGTGGCGTCGCGCCTGCCCTGCGCGCCTGCAGGATGTCTTGCTGCTGGCGCCGTCGAAGGAATACCTGGCGCGCCTGCCCTACGGAAAATTGCCGGACCGCAACGACTTCAAGCGCTTCATGGGTGATGCTGCGGGCCGGCAGAAATACTGGCGCGCGGCGATGGACGAGAGTCGTCGGCTGGGCGACGAGTTTCTCGAACTCGCCGCCTCGGGCGGGTTGGGCGAGCGCTTATTGACCCTTTAGTCAGTGTTTTCCCGCAAGCCCAAACGCAAGCTGTTAAACTCGCCGCCTGCCCACATCGCCGCGGCGATCGCCACCTGACAGAGCTGAAAACACTGTGGAAATCTTCAAAGAATTTACCTTCGAATCCGCCCACCGCCTGCCCCACGTCCCGGACGGCCACAAGTGCGGCCGCTTGCACGGTCACTCGTTCAAAGTGGCCATTCACCTCAGCGGTGACCTCGATCCGCACACGGGCTGGATTCGTGATTTCTCCGAGATCAAGGCCATCTTCAAACCGCTGTACGAGCGTTTGGACCACAACTATTTGAACGACATTCCTGGCCTGGAGAATCCGACCAGCGAAGTGTTGGCCAAGTGGATTTGGGGTGAGTTGAAGCCTCTGCTGCCGGAGCTCAGCGCGATTCGGATTCATGAGACCTGCACCAGCGGCTGCATCTATCGCGGCGAGTAACACGACCTCGCAGACTCATGCGTTTCGTCAGTTATGTATCAAACCACCTTTAGAGGTGGTTTTTTTATGCCTATGCTTTTTGCATATCACCGACCTGGAGGGATCTCCTTCATGGCTGACTGGCCGCTACCGCAAACTTTCCGTTTCAACGGGCAATCCATCCGCTTCGCGGTGCGCGGTGACGGGCCGCCGCTGGTATTTGTCCACGGCACGCCGTTCTCTTCTTATGTGTGGCACCGCATCGCACCGCATTTCATCACCACGCACCGGGTGCATTACTTCGATCTGCTGGGTTACGGGCAATCGGAAAAAGTCGACGGCGATGTCTCGCTGGGCGTGCAAAACGAGCTGCTCGCGCAACTGCTGGATCACTGGGGGCTGAAGCAACCTGATGTGGTCGCTCACGATTTCGGCGGGGCCACGGCGTTGCGTGCGCATCTGTTGAACGGCAAGGATTACCGCAGCCTGACGCTGATCGACCCGGTCGCGCTGACGCCATGGGGTTCGCCGTTTGTGCAGCATGTGCGCCAGCACGAAGCGGCGTTCAGTGG
>JALYPE010000697.1 GCA_030856525.1 Pseudomonadota bacterium
GTGCTCGATGTGGCCGTGGACATTCGCCGCAGCTCGCCGCATTTTGGCAAGTGGGTCGCGGTGCGGCTGTCGGCCGAGAACCATCGGCAGATGTGGGTGCCGGAAGGTTTCGCCCATGGCTTTGTGGTGCTGAGCGATTTCGCCGAGTTTCTCTACAAGACCACCGATTACTACACGCCCTCCGCCGAGCGCAGCATTCGCTGGGACGATCCCGATCTGGCGATTGATTGGCAACTGGGCGCAGCGCCGCAACTGTCCGGCAAGGATCAAGTGGCAACGCTCTTTAAGGACGCTGACGTCTTTTCCTGAATCGTTGTGCGAATTTTCACCTCGACACTCGCCTGAGACAAGGTGCGCAGACTGCGCTCGCAAGCCTAGGCATAATGCGCCTGTACCCACAGGCGCTTGATGCTCATGACTCCAACCCTCCCCCGCAGACCCCGTTGGCGCAGCCTGGCCCTGCTCGCGCTGTGTCTGGCGCCTTTGCTGTGGCCGCTGGAGCATCTGGCCGAGCGTTATTACCGCAGCGAACTGGCCGGGCAAAATCGCCAGACGCTCGACTTGTACGTCGCCAACCTGCTGGGCACCCTGCACCGTTACGAAGTCTTGCCGCAGATCGTCGGCGATCTGCCTGCCCTGCGCGCTGCACTGTCCGCCCCGGACGACGGCGTGACGCAAGGCAACGCCAATCGTTTTCTGAAGAACATCAGCGCGCAGACCGGCGCCGAAGTGATGTACCTGATGGACACGACGGGCAAGACGCTGGCCGCCTCCAACTGGGACAAACATGACAGTTTTGTCGGGCGCAACTTTGCTTTCCGCCCGTATTTCAGCGAAGCGATGGCCGGACGCCTGGGCCGCTTCTTCGGCCTGGGCACGACCTCGGCGAAACGCGGCTACTTCTTCGCCGCGGCAGTGCGTGACCGGGAAAAAATCGTCGGGGTGCTGGTGGTCAAGGTTGACCTTGACCACACCGAAAGCCTCTGGGGCAAAACTCCGGAACAACTGCTGGTGACCGACCACAACGGCGTGGTGATTCTTACTTCCCGGCCGGAATGGCGATTCCGCGCGACCCGTCTCCTGAGCGATGCAGAGCGCAAAGCGATCATCGCCATCCAGCCTTATCCGACCCGCGACCCGAAACCGTTGAATTTCAATACAGACGCCTGGTTGACCCAGACCCGGCAGATCGATGAAACAGGCTGGAGCGTGAGCATTCTCGCGCCCCGCACTTTGATCGACCGACCGGTGCGTACAGTCGTGGCCATCGGCGGAGCGACTTTGCTGGTGCTGATGCTTTTGCTCGGTCTGATGATGCAGCGGCGCCGGCATTACCTCGAACGTATCGCTTTCGAAGCCAAGGCTCGGCGTGAACTGGAAGGCCGGGTTGCGGAGCGGACCAGCGACCTGGAAGGCCTCAACCGTCGCCTCAAGGAAGAAGTGCTGGAGCGCGAGCAGGCCCAGCAGGAATTGGTCCGCGCTCAGGATGATCTGGTGCAGGCAGGCAAGTTGTCGGCGCTGGGCACAATGTCGGCGAGCATCAGTCACGAACTCAATCAGCCGCTGGCGGCGATTCGCAGTTATGCGGAAAACGCCGAGGTGCTGCTTGATCACCAGCGCACGGACGATGCGCGGGGCAATCTCAAACTCATCAGCGAACTGACCGGGCGCATGGCATCGATCATTGCGCACTTGCGTGCCTTCGCGCGGCGCGATCGCCACGCTCCGGAAAGCGTCGCCCTGCAACCGGCGCTCGACGACGCCCTGGCGTTGCTGGCCAAACGCAGACGGAGCATGGAAGTCGAGCTGATCCGCGACTTGCCAGCCGCAGCATTGTGGGTCGAAGCGGGAGAGACCCGTTTGCGGCAGGTGCTTGGCAATTTGCTCGCGAACGCGCTGGACGCGCTGACGGAAAAAGGCCCGCCCCGTAAACTCTGGTTGAGCGCACAGTCCACCGCCGAAGGCGTCACGCTGTGCATCCGCGACAACGGCCCGGGCTTTTGCATGGAGGCGCTGGGGCGTGCCAGCGAGCCGTTTTACACCACCAAGACCCGCACGCAAGGTCTGGGTCTGGGGCTGGCAATCTGTGAAACCCTGATGCGCGCGTTCGGCGGTGAACTGTCGTTTGCCAATCATAAAGACGGTGGCGCCCTGATCACTCTTAAATTGCGCGCAGGCGCTCCGGGCGTAAGCCTGCAACCGTCCGAGGACCGAAGTGCATGACCATCGATAACCGCATCCAGGTCGTATTGATCGACGATGATCCGCATCTGCGCCAGGCATTGAGCCAGACACTGGATCTGGCCGGACTGAAGATCCTGCCGCTTGCCGAGGCCAGGGGTCTGGCGGAGCAACTCGAGCGCGACTGGCCCGGCGTGGTGGTCAGCGACATCCGCATGCCGGGCATGGATGGCCTCGAGCTCCTGACCGAACTGCATGCGCAAGACCCGGAACTGCCAGTGCTGCTGATTACCGGCCATGGCGATGTGCCGCTGGCTGTCCAGGCGATGCGCGCAGGGGCGTATGACTTTTTGGAAAAACCTTTTGCCAGCGACTCATTGCTCGACAGCGTCCGCCGCGCCCTGGCCTTGCGCCGTCTGGTGCTGGATAACCGCAGCTTGCGCCTGGCCCTGAGCGATCGCACTGAACTGAGTACCCGACTGGTCGGACACTCGGCACCCATGCGCCGCCTGCGCGAGCAGATCGGCGCACTGGCGGCGACCAGGGCCGACGTGCTGATTCTCGGCGAAACCGGCGCCGGCAAAGAAGTCGTCGCCCGTGCGCTGCATGACTTGTCGAGTCGGCGTAACGGCCCGTTCGTGGCGATCAACGCCGGGGCACTGGCTGAATCGGTGGTGGAAAGCGAATTGTTCGGCCACGAGCCGGGGGCCTTTACCGGTGCGCAAAAACGGCGTATCGGCAAGTTCGAATTCGCCAACGGCGGCACGCTGTTTCTCGACGAAATCGAAAGCATGAGCCTGGATGTGCAAGTCAAATTGCTGCGAATGCTGCAAGAGCGCGTCGTCGAACGTCTGGGGGGTAATCAACTGATCCCGCTGGACATCCGCATCATCGCCGCCACCAAGGAAGATTTGCGCCAGTCAGCCGATCAGGGCCGTTTCCGCGCCGACTTGTACTACCGCTTGAACGTCGCTCCCCTGCGCATCCCGCCACTGCGCGAGCGTGGCGAGGATGCGCTGATGCTGTTCCAGCATTTTGCCGAAGAAGCCAGTGCCCGCCACGGTCTGCCGTCGCATGAGTTACAGCCCGGCCACCGCGCTTTGCTGCTGCGTCATACCTGGCCCGGTAACGTGCGGGAACTGCAAAACGCGGCGGAACGTTTCGCCCTGGGACTGGAGCTGGCGTTGGATAACAGCGTGCCGGAAGGAGCTGTCGGGCTGACGGTGGAGATGGTCAGCGGCGGTCTCAGCGAGCAAGTCGAGAACTTCGAGAAATCCTTGATTGCCGCCGAGCTTGCACGCTCCCATGGCTCGGTGCGCAGCCTCGCCGAAGCCCTCGGGATACCGCGCAAAACGCTGCACGACAAATTGCGCAAGCACGGGCTGAATTTCGCCGACGCTGGTGCTGGCAGCCACACTGACGAAACTGACTGAGCTAGCGTCATTTCATCCACCTCATCGACAAGGCGCATTCATGAACCGCGACAGTCGTCACCTGGAATCAATCCTTCATCGCGATATTCCCCTGACGCGGGATATGGGTCTCAAAGTGCTCGACTGGCAGGATCAGCAATTGCGCCTGCATCTTCCGCTGGAGCCCAACGTCAATCACAAGAGCACCATGTTCGGTGGCAGCCTGTATTGCGGCGCCGTGTTGGCCGGCTGGGGCTGGCTTCACCTGCGTCTGCGCGAGGAACGGGTTGAGGAAGGTCACATTGTCATTCAGGAAGGTCAGATCAGTTATCCGCTGCCGGTAACGATGAATGCGATAGCAATCTGCGAGGCGCCGAGTGCAGCGGTTTGGAAGAAGTTTCTGGCGATGTACGAACGTTATGGGCGGGCGCGGCTGACTCTGCATTCGCGGATTGTAAATGCCGACAGTGATGTCGATGCGGTCAGGTTCACCGGGCAGTATGTTCTGCATCGTTGACGGAAAAAATCGCAGCCTCGCTTCGCTCGACAGCTCCTACGAAGAATCCCTCCGCCTCAGGACCTGTAGGAACCGAAGGAACCGAAGGAACCGTGAGACCCCAGCGACCCGCAGGACCTGTAGGAGCTGTCGAGTAAAACAAGGCTGCGATCTTTAGACCCTCAGCCCCGAGCCAGCTCTAGCAGCTTCCCCCGCCAGCCCGCCTTAGCCGGCAGCGCCAGAAAAAACTCATTCAATAACGACTCTCGCGCCGGATAGCTGAACGGTGCACCGCCAAGATCCAGCACCTCACCGCCAGCGCCTTCCAGCACACCCTGGGCGGCGGCCGTATCCCATTGCGAAGTCGGCGCCAAGCGCGGGTAACAATCCGCAGCGCCTTCCGCCAATAGACAAAACTTAAGTGAACTGCCGATATTGGCCAATTTCAGTTCGCCCAGACTGGCACTCAACCCGGCCAGCAAGCGCTCTTGCTCAGGACTTGAATGACGACGACTGGCGACAACGGTGAAGGTCTCACCTGCGCGTGGTTCCGTACGCACCTGAATGGGCATCGGTTCAACGCCGCCGTCACCACGCCAGGCACCCAACCCGGAGCCGCCGACATAGAAACGCCCGCTGGTCGGCATCGCCACCGCACCAAACACCACCCGCCCGTGTTCGATCAGCGCGATGTTCACAGTAAATTCTTCACTACCGGAAATAAATTCCTTGGTGCCGTCCAAGGGATCGACCAGCCACCAGCGTTGCCAGCCGGCTCGCACACTCAAGGGAATGTTGGCGTCTTCTTCGGACAACACCGGAATACTCGGATCCAGTGCCGTCAGCCCCGCGAGAATCAGATGGTGAGCGGCCAGGTCGGCTGCTGTCACAGGGGAGTCATCGGATTTGGCGGTCACTTCAGTGCCAACGCGCCAGAACGGCAGGATCGCCTCGCCAGCTTTTAACGCCAGTTCGACAACCGGCGCCATCAACGGATGCGGGAAGTTCATGGCAGGAAGACCCCGCGCTGAGTCAGCAGATCGCGGGCCAGATACAGCGCCGCCAAGGCCCTGCCCTCAGTGAATTTCGGATTCTGCGCCAGCGCCGACAATTCGCGCAGGTTGATGGTCTCAACGCCCATCGGCTCCGGCTCGTCACCCTCGAGTCGTTCTTCGTACAAATCAGTGGCCAGTACCACCTGGATTTTCTGGCTCATGTAACCGGGCGACAACGACAACTCGGTCAGATGTTCCAATTGCCGCGCGCCGTAGCCGGCCTCTTCCTTGAGCTCCCGCTCGGCCGCCGCCAGAACGTCTTCGCCAGGCTCGATCAGTCCTTTAGGCAACGACAGCTCATATTCATCAGTGCCACCGCAGTATTCCTCGACCAGTACCGCGTGATCCGTATCAAGCATCGCCACGATCATCACCGCGCCGTATCCGGCGCCCTTGCCGACCAATCGCTCGTAAGTACGCTCAACACCATTGGAAAAGCGCAACTTAAGTTCTTCGACGCAGAACAAACGGCTGGTGGCGACAATCTCGCGGGCGAGGATGGTGGGTTTCTGGCGCATGAGCGGCTCCTTGGCGATAGCGGGTTACTATACCCGGCCTATCCTGATTGTTGATCCCGGATATCTTTTTTACCGCTGGAGAAGTTTTTTATGGCCGCCCTGCCCTGGCACGACATCGACACCGTTCTGTTGGACATGGACGGCACGTTGCTCGACCTGCATTTCGACAACCATTTCTGGTTGGAGCACCTGCCTCAGCGCTATGCCGAGCTGCATGGAGTAAGCCGGGCAATGGCCGAAATGGAGTTGCAGCCGCTGTTCGAACGGCATGCCGGTCAGTTGCAATGGTATTGCCTGGATTTCTGGAGTGCCGAGCTGAAGCTGTCGGTGCGCGAGCTGAAACTGGAAACAGCTCACTTGATCGCGCTCCGCCCGGACGCCGACACGTTTCTCGCGGCGATCAAAAGGGCCGGCAAGCGCGTGGTGATGATCACCAATGCGCACCGTGATTCTCTGTCATTGAAACTGGAAAGGATCGAACTGGCGCCGTATTTCGAGCGGTTGATCAGCTCTCACGATTACGGCTTCCCCAAGGAAAATCCGCAGTTCTGGGATGCCTTGCAGGCAGACCTGGATTTTGACCCGGCCCGCAGCCTGTTTATCGACGACACCTTGCCGATCCTGCGCAGTGCGCGGGCGTTCGGCGTGGCGCATTTATTGGCTGTGAGTGAGCCGGACAGCCGCAAAGGGCCGAAGGACACGGGGGAGTTTGCAGCAGTGGGTGATTACCGGGAATTGATTGCGGGACTCTAGACCGAGTCAGCAGCATCGCGGGCAAGCCTTGCTCCTACAGCTGTGGCAAAGGCTTGCCCCCAAAGCC
>JALYPE010000700.1 GCA_030856525.1 Pseudomonadota bacterium
AAACTGGTTAACGTAGGGCTTCACCGGATCCTGACTGCCATGGTGCTCGACGTGGGTCAGCATCCACGGATGATTCAATTCAACGACCGGATGACCGGATAGCGGCATCAGCTGACCACTTCGCAGCGTCGCAACATCGGCTTGCCCCTCGGCGCTTTGCCTGTGCGGCTCGCTCAGCTGCAGCCTGAATTCCCGAATCGCCGGCTGCTCGCGTTCAGCGTCGAACCTGACCGCGTTGCCCAAGGAAAAATGCCCGTCGCCATCTCCGAAGACTACGCAGTGCCCGCGAGTGCTGTGTTCGAAGTGATAATGAACACGTTCCTGAGCACACAGACGCTGAAGAAACTGCAAATCCGATTCCCGGTACTGTGTGCAGAAGTCTCGCGGCGGATACTCCCCGCTCAGCTCGAAACGCCGATGCTGGCCGATGATGCCGTGCTCCCTGAGCACCTGATCAAGGATTTGTGGCACCGAACGGGCACTGAAGATTCGCTGGCTGAAACGATGGGACAGACACGCCAGCCTTGGTCGCAGCTGCACCTGACACAACCGGCTGCTCTGGCCATGGTCGCGTTGAACGAGCTCATGCAATTGTCCGTGGAAAAAACTCTGATGAGCTGCGATATGCAGAACCGCAGGACGGTACAACAAGCTGGCAAGGTCGAGAGTCGGGTCATCGATCAGCAGATCCACGTCGAACACAAAAGGCTCGTTGATCGCTTCTCTACCGGTAAACGCCAGGACTTCGAACGGGTCGGGCAGACCGGCTACATCCAGACGAAATGAAGGTTCGTGGACTGGATCGAACATCGGCGATTCTCTACAGGAGGGGCGGTCGGGGATTTTCGCCGAGAGCCATGGCCGAGTAGAGAGCCGAAGTACAACTTAGGAAACGGCCTACGATAAATGCAGACCATATGACTTTTATAGCCAGGAGAGCGGTAGGTTTCGTCGACAAATAGAGACCCGTCCCACCGGCTCATCTGAAAAACCCGCAGGGCGCGGTACATTTTCAGACAACCCGGTGTAAACGGAAACTTACCTCAAGAAGACAGGTAAGACGAACGAGTCAGACCAAGGCGCAACGCGTCGAGGAATTGCGTACGTTCGGCCGCCGTGATGCGTGCACTGGCGCACTTGTCGCGGTAGTGCGTCATCAACTCTTCCGGCGACAAGTGCACATAACGCAGCATGTCTTCGATGGTGTCGTGGGTTTCGATTCCAGCGTGGTACACACTGCCATCGGCATTCTGGTAGATGTTCACCGAATCGGTGTCACCGAACAGGTTGTGCATGTCGCCGAGAATTTCCTGATAGGCGCCGACCAGGAAGATGCCCAGCAGATAGTCCTCGCCCTCGTTCAGACTGTGCACCGGGAGGCTGGTCTCGATGCTTTGCTCGTCGACGTATTGCTTGATCTTGCCGTCAGAGTCACAGGTCAGGTCCTGCAGCACCGCGCGGCGCAGCGGCTCTTCATCGAGACGGTGCAGCGGCAGGATCGGCAGCACCTGGCCGATCGCCCAGGTGTCCGGCAGGCTCTGGAATACCGAGAAGTTGCAGATGTACTTGTCAGCCAGTTTGTCGTTGAGTTCGTCGAGCACCTGACGGTGCGAACGCTGACGCGCCTTCAACGAGTTGTGCAGACGGCGGCAGACGGCGAAATAGCATTGCTCGGCCAGGGCTTTCTCAGCCAGGGTCAGCTTGCCGTCGGCGTACTGGGTGGCAACGTCACTCATGTAGTGCGTGGCGCGCCAGTACGTTTCGGTGACCATCTCGATGTCGGTCGGGCCGAGCAGGTCAACCAGCCACTGCACGGTTTCCGGCAGCGCTTCCTTGTTTTCGATCTGTGGCACTTCGTCGTTGTGTTTCTCGACGTCGGTCACCTGCACCACCAGCATGGCGTGGTGCGCGGTCAGGGAGCGGCCGCTTTCGGAGAAAATGTTCGGGTGCGGCAGGCTCTGCGCATCGCAGAATTCCTTGAGCATGCCGACCACGACACCGGCGTAATCGTCCATGTCATAGTTGATCGAACTGGCATTGCGCGAGTGGGTACCGTCGTAGTCGACACCAAGACCGCCGCCGACATCGATGTGATCAACCGGCAGGCCAAGGTTACGCAGTTCGCCGTAGTAACGAATTGCTTCCTTGAAACCGTGTTGGTAGTCCGCCAGGTTGGCGATCTGCGAACCCATGTGGAAGTGCAGCAAGCGGATGCCCTGATCGAGACCGGCGGCGCGGAAACGCTCGACCACCGACAGCAACTGCGCCGCCGACAGACCGAATTTGGACTTTTCGCCGCCGGTGTCCGCCCACTTGCTCGACGCCAGGGACGACAGGCGCACACGCAGGCCGACCTGTGGCTTGACCTTCAGCGCGGCGGCTTCTTCGATCACCAGCTCAACTTCGGATTCTTTCTCGATCACGATGAATACGTTGTGGCCGAGCTTCTGCCCCATCAGTGCGAGACGGATGAACTCACGGTCCTTGTAAC
>JALYPE010000708.1 GCA_030856525.1 Pseudomonadota bacterium
TACCTGGCGGCCCAGGGTTATGGGCGAATCATCAACATGGCCTCCCTGGCCGGGCAGAACGGCGGCACCGCGACCGGCGCGCATTACGCCGCGTCCAAGGGCGCGATCGTCACCCTGACCAAGATCTTTGCCAAGGAGCTGGCAGCGTCTGGAGTGACGGTCAACGCTATCGCTCCCGGCCCCATCGAGTCGCCGGCGGTACGTGCCGCCGTGCCACCCGAGCGCCTGGAAAAACTGATCGAGGCGATCCCGGTCAAGCAATTGGGCAACGCCGGGTTCCTCGGCAAGCTGATCGTGCAACTGGCCAGCGAAGACGCCTTCTTCACCACCGGGGCGACCTGGGATGTGAACGGCGGGATCTTCATGCGCTGAGTCTGGCGCAGCCTGTTTGAAGAAACTGTTTTAGCGAAACAACGGGGGCGCGCAACGGCGTCCCCCTGACAAGAAATTCGGGATGGTCCTGTATGAGCGATCAATTATTAAAAGTCGTCGTGCGCAAGCGCGAGGAGCAGGGCGAAGGGGTGGTCGTACTGGATCTCGGCGATCCGGCAGGGCAGCCTTTGCCAGCCTTCGAGGCGGGCGCGCATGTCGATATCCACCTCAAGACCGGGCTGGTTCGCCAATATTCGCTGTGCGGCGACCCGGCCAATGCCGGCGCCTACCGCCTGGGCGTCCTCAAGGACCCGGCTTCGCGCGGCGGTTCGGTGGCGGTGCATGAGTTGCTGCAGGAAGGTCGCGAAATCGAGATCAGCCTGCCGCGCAATCACTTCCCGCTGGCCAGCGACGCCAAGCGCTCGATCCTGATCGGCGGCGGCATCGGCATCACCCCGATGGTTGCCATGGCCTACGCGCTGAATGCCCGCGACAGCGATTTCGACCTGCACTATTGCGGCCGTTCGCGCATCCGCAGCGCGTTTCTCGATGAGCTGGGCAGCGCGGCTTTTGCCTCGCGGCTGTACACGCATTTCGACGACGAAGCGCCCGAACAGAAACTAGACCTGACCAAGGTGCTGGGCACCCCGCAAGCCGGCGTGCACGTTTACGTCTGCGGGCCGGCCGGGTTCATGGACTGGGTCATCGCCCAGGCGCTGGCAGCGGGTTACGCCGACGATCATGTGCACCGCGAGTACTTCCAGGTCGAAGTTGATGCCTCGGGTGCCAGTTTCGAAGTGGTGGCGCAACGCAGCGGCAAGACCGTACAGGTTGCCGAAGGCCAGAGTATCGTCGACGCCCTGACGGCTGTCGGCATCAAGATTGAAGTGTCCTGTGAGCAGGGCGTTTGTGGCACCTGCTTGTGCGACGTTATCGAAGGCGAACCGGATCACCGCGACGTCTATCTCACGGATGACGAAAAGTCCGCCAATGACCAGATTCTGGTGTGCTGCTCCCGGGCCAAGTCCTCGAAGCTAGTGCTGGATATCTGATAGACCGGAGGGGAAGACCATGGTCGATACAACTGGATTTCGTAACTCAATGGCAATGCTTGGTGGCGCGGTTTCGGTCATCACCACCGACGGTCCCGCCGGGCGCTTCGGCTTCACCGCTTCGGCGGTGTGCAGCGTCACCGACCAGCCGCCGACGCTGCTGGTGTGCATGAATCGCTCGTCGTTTTCCAACGTGCATTTCAAGAGCAACGGCGTGCTCAGCGTGAATGTTTTGACCGCCGGTCACCAGGAAGTGTCGGGGGCGTTTTCCAACCGAAACCTCGATACCGATCAGCGTTTTTCCTGCGCATCCTGGAGCACCCTGGAAAGTGGTGCACCGTTACTCGATGAAGCACTGGTGAGTTTCGACTGCCGGATTGCCCAGGCCCATGAAGTCGGTTCACACACCATTTTCTATTGCGAAGTGCTGGGCATTCGTAATGGCGAAAGCCAGGAAGGCCTGGTGTATTTCAACCGCGCTTATCACCGTTTGGGAGATGCCTCGAAAGCAAACTTCTGAGGGGTAAAGGCGTGATTTAAATTTTCTGTGTCGTTGATTGTTCGAGAATAACTATAAAGCAATTGTCGCTGTTCTGGCGAATGACTGTGCTACGACTTTTTTGCAGTAAGTGGTTATAAAAACAATACTGCGGATTGACTGCCAAGGTTGCACTTTGCTGAATTGATCTGCTTCCACTAGCCGTGCCTTTGTGCATGCAAAAAATGAAGGAAAGTTCAATGTTTCAGAAGAGCTGGATTAATCGTGGCCTATCCACTGCGGCCGTGATGGGGGTCTTCACACCGCTGGTTGCGCAGGCTGATTTCGTCGATGACAGCCAGGTCAGCCTGGGGATGCGCAATTTCTACATCGACCGCGATTTCAAACAGGACGACGCGGCGCAATCACGCGTCGGCAGCTGGACCCAGGGCTTCGATTTTCGCGCCATTTCAGGTTACACCGAGGGCACGCTGCAGTTCGGCCTGGACCTCTCGGCGCAGTATGCCTATCGCCTGGACGGCGGCGGTGGGCGTGGCCCGGACACGATCATTCCGTATGACGCAAGCAAAGGAGAGCAGGTCCGTGACTACGGGCGTGCGGCGTTGACCGGCAAGGTGCGTTACAACAAGACCGAACTCAAGGTCGGTGAACTTCGTCCGACCTTGCCGGTGGCTTATATCGATGATTCCCGCCAGTTGATCACCACCTATCACGGTGTGCAGCTCGAATCCAAAGAAGTAGACAAGCTGACGCTGACCGGAGGGCGCTTTACCGAAATCAGCTCCCGGGAGTCTTCCAACAGGGAAAAGATGTATCTGTTTAATGGTCCCAATGTTAAACGTCGTAGTGATGGTTTGAACTTCGGCGGTGCGACTTACATGTTTACGCCGAACCTGTCCGCTACTTACTTCTTCGGTCAGCTGGAAGATATCTATAAACAACATTATCTGGGCTTGGCCTATAACCATGACCTGGGTGCCGGCTACGGCTTGAAAACCGACCTTCGCTATTTCAATAACAGTGAAGACGGCAAGGCGCTGTATGGCGATATCGACAACAAGTCCTACGGCATCATGACCAGCCTGAAAAAGGGCGCCCACGCTTTCGGCGTCGGTTACCAGCGCATGCTCGGCGAATCGAGCTTTCCGACGCTCAACGGCTATGCACCGCAACCCTACCTGGTGAACTGGTCGACCGTGGCGTTTGTCAAGCCAAACGAAAGCTCCTGGCAACTGCGCTACGACTATAACTTTGCCGGTATGGGTTTGCCGGGGCTGAAGTTCATGACGCGGTACATGCGCGGCACCGGTGTCGATCGGGGCAACAACGCCCTAGACCAGAACGTCGAGAGTGAACGCAACATTGTGCTCGGTTATGTGGTGCAGAGCGGGGCGCTCAAAGACGTCGGTTTCGAATGGCGGCGCATCGACGTCAAGACCCGTTATGGCAATGGCAATGCGTCGGGTCCGGACTATCAGGAAAACCGCCTGATCACCACGTACACCTGGAAGTTCTGAAGTTTTCGGGAGCCGTTCGCGGCTTCCAGAATTGCCTGCGCATCGGGCAATTTTCCAGATGGTTTTTCCTTGGCCCGGATTGCTCATCCCGGGCATTTTTTGTTCCAGTTAAAGGATTGTCTATGCGCCGTTTCCATACCGGCACCGACCTGAGTCGTGTTCACAGCATCGCCGAAATGGCCGACATGGCCCAACGACGCCTGCCGTACTTCGCCTGGGAATACCTCAACGGCGGAGCCGAAGCCGAGTTGACGCTGCAGGATAATCTCGACGCTTTCAAGGCTTATGGCATGCACGCCAGAGCCATGGTGCCGTGCCATGCCCCGGACACTTCCAGACTGTTGCTCGGCCAGGTGCTGCCCATGCCGATGCTGATCGGGCCGACGGGTTATAACGGGTTGCTGCACCGTGATGCCGACATTCACCTGGCGAGGGCGGCGACGGCCAAGGGGCTGCCTTTCAATCTGAGCACCGCGTCCAACACCTCGCTGGAGAACCTGGTCGCGGCAGCGCCCGGGGTCGACCTGTGGTTCCAGCTGTACGCCATGCGCGATCCCCAGGTGCAAAAAGATTTGCTGCAGCGCGCCGGCGCCGTCGGTTGCCGCACCTTGGTGTTGACCTGTGATGCGATGGTGCTGGGCAATCGCGAATGGGACCGACGCAACTTCGCCAGGCCGCGCCAACTAACGTGGCGCAACAAGCTCGATGTGGTCCGCCATCCGCGCTGGCTCAAGCAGACGCTGTGGCCATCGGGACTACCGGGCATGGGTAACCTTGAGCCTTACTTGCTTGAGAGTGAGCGCAGTCCGCTCGGCTCGATGGCCTATATCGGCAAGCAAATGGACACCTTGCTCGACTGGGACATGCTGGCGCGCTTGCGCGACCAATGGCGCGGACGGCTATTGCTCAAGGGGGTATTGCATCCGGTCGATGTGCAGCGCGCCATCGCGCTGGGCCTCGATGGCGTGGTGGTCTCCAACCACGGTGGTCGCCAACTGGACGGCGCCCTGAGCAGCCTCGACGCACTGGCGGCCATCGCCCCCCAGGCACAAGGCAAGCTCAGCCTGCTGCTCGACGGTGGCATCCGCCGTGGCAGCGATATCGTCAAGGCCCTGGCCCTGGGAGTCGACGCCGTTATGCTCGGCCGCGCTACCCTCTACGGGGTGGCAGTGGCAGGAGAAGCCGGAGTCACCCGCGCTCTGGATTTATTAAGCGAAGAACTTACGCGCAGCATGAACCTGATGGGCTGCACTCATCTCAACCACCTGGAGCGCGACAGCCTGTTCCAGCACCGCATGCAACTGCACAAATCCTGACCCATACCGAAAACCTGTAGGAGTGAGCCTGCTCGCGAAGGGGCCGGCACATTCAAAGTCTCTGCTGCCTGAAACGCCGCCTTCGCGGGCAAGTCGAATCGTCGCACCGCCGCTCCACAGGTTCTTCGTATGGGTTGGG
>JALYPE010000709.1 GCA_030856525.1 Pseudomonadota bacterium
ATGCCCCGATCTGGAATAAAGAGCCTGATAGTTTCATGGGCTTGCGCTTTGATCAGAAGGTCGACGCAGCTATGCCTGTTTGCCCTCGTGGCACAGTTATCAGCAAGCAGCTGTGCCATGAGCCGCCGTACACCAACCTCTACACCGTGCGTGGCGGTCCAGAGATCGGCTTCGGTTATTCTTTGTCGGTTTTCGCCGGCGGTCCCGGAGTCGAATCTTTTTACCTGACCACAAACAGTGACAACTTCTCGAAAATGGCCGCCCTTTTCACCAGCAAATACGGCGCCCCAATGGATAGTTCGAGCGAGATTGTGAAAACAAAGGCCGGCGCCTCATTCACGAACGAAACCCTGTCTTGGCAGGGCAGAAAGGTCAGTATCACGCTGCAGAAGTTTGCAGGGGACATAAATACTTCTGCCGCTACGATCAGCGACCTCGCCACAACCGCCCAAAAGGCCGCAGAGCGCGAAGCGAAAGCGAACAGCAACGCCAGCAAACTTTGATCCGATCGTTTCGCCGCCCGCCTTTCGCGGGCTTTTTTTTCGCCTGAATAAAAAATAAAGGTATACCTGTTGACTCTAAATAAAGGCTGCCCTATATTTCACCCATCGCAGCGACACACAGCCACTGCGAAGGGCCTCAACAAGGCCTGCGCTCTTTAACATCGATAAGCAGCACTCACCCTACGCCCCAGCAATAGCTCGGCAATAAGCCTGGGTGAGTTAACGCAACGCAGCAACGCAGCAATGCTCCCCTGCTCGACTTGTCGGCAGGCTGGCTTGCTGGGAATACCGAAAATTTCACTGATGCAGCTTGGCAACAGGCTGCATTGGGAAAAATCAAACGAACATCAGGGAGCACCAAAATGGCAACGAAGAAGAAATTACAGGCGCCTGAAACTGCCCTGGTGTTGCGGACCTGCTACGCAGATATGACCAGTCACGGTAGATTTCAATGGCCCAGTGATGTCGGCTCATTCGTTGAGGCGCCCGACTGGGTTAAAAGCGACGAATGTGGGAATGGCCTTCATGGCTGGCTGTTCGGCCAAGGTGATGCTGGCGCAAGTAGCAGTATCAACAAGGCTAACGCTAAGTGGCTGGTTGTCGAAGTGCCGTTACCGTCCATTGTCGCGCTTGGCGGCAAGGTTAAGTTTCCTTCCTGCACCATTCGCCACATCGGCGACAAGCTGAGCGCTACTCAATATCTGGTTGAGCACGAACCTCGTGCAGCAAGCGTTTCGGTAATTGGGATTACCTTGACCGGTGGCGACGACTCGACCTTGACCGGTGGCTACTGCTCGACCTTGACCGGTGGCAACCGCTCGACCTTGACCGGTGGCGACTGCTCGACCTTGACCGGTGGCAACGACTCGACCTTGACCGGTGGCGACGACTCGACCTTGACCGGTGGCGATAAATCAGAGCTGAGAATCCGCAAATGGTGCGTCAAGTCAGAGCGCTATCGCACCTATCAGGCTTACGTCGGCGAAGACGGCATAGAAGCTGAAAAAGCTTATCGCCTGGACGAAAACAACAATTTCATGCCGGCTGAATAGCCAAGGGCCACCCATGATCACGCCATTACACAAAGACGGACTAATCCTTTGGGATTTTGTCCGTTACGCATCCAGCTTCAAGCCATTCCTGATGCTTGGTGATCATGGGTGGTTCTGCCCAGTTGAGTACGGCGGGGTTAATTGAATTTATTTGAGCAGTCTTCTCGCGTGGTGTTGAGTAAGCGTTTGGCCTTGGGACCTTGATCCCGTGTCGCGCTGAAAGACATCAACGGGAAAGCGACCGTTGGCCTATGCAAGAAAACAGATTTCCTCGACGCCCTTCTCACGAGGGGTATCAGGGAAATCACACGGGAGTCACAGCAAATGAATGAGCTCGAAAGTTTACCGGTGCAGCTTTTCGGCTGCCTGATGCTGGGAGTGGCACTGTTCGCAGCGATGTTGCTAACAGTCGGCATGGGAAAGCTCTGGCGCCATGTTTGGGCCTGGGTCGACGATTCGGAACCCGGGCGTAATCCAGTGCTGGAATTTATGGCGAGGCTGCGCGGATGGACGCCATACGACACCAAAGGAATAAGCAGCACGTATTTGTGGTGGAAAGGCAAGAAGGGCGAGCAGCAGCCTGATGTTCTTTTGATGTTCTTTCCAATAACCATCTTCGCACCACTTGCAATCTATTTGAGCGTCAAGCTTTACCCGGTGCTGTTGACGGCACTAACGCTGATGGTCGTGGCATACGTTGCCAGATTTGCCCGACGGCATCGGAAGCTGTTCGACAAGCACCTGAAAGATCCTGAAGCGCACAAGTAAACAACCAGCGCCAAACGTGAGCATCACGCTAACTGCCCTTATGCAGCGATGGTTGAGAGCGTGGGTGGTCACGCTGAAAGCTGCCTTGAACCCACCCGATGACCTCGAAAGAGGCTGCATCGGAGGTGACACCAGATCGGTCAAGACAACGTGCCTCGGTGCAAGGTCGGCCTGTTCGATTCAGGTGCTGGTGTCACCTCCGATGTGGATGATTCTGCACCGCGCAATGCGGCCCCCTGCATTACCAGCTTATATCCGAGAGGTATCAAACATGGCGAGTCGCCTAGTCTTTGGAGTTGGTACCAATGACGTCCCTGGAAAATCAAGGGTCAACCATAAAGATCCTTTTTATGTGGCCTGGGCGGGCATGTTGAAACGGTGCTACAGCGAGAAATATTTGGAGCGGTACCCGGCCTACAGAGGGTGCGCAGTCGCCAGTGAGTGGCTCAGCTTCTCTGCCTTCAAGGCCTGGATGCTTACTCAAGATTGGCAAGGAATGGTTCTGGACAAGGATCTTGTGGTCTCAGGAAATCGCGTTTACGGACCCGATACCTGTCTCTTCATACCCGACTGGCTAAACACCTTCTTGTCCAGTCTGACCCCTGCATGCCGAGATCTGCCGATGGGCGTATCTCGCAAAAAGGGCAGGTACCGAGCGAGGTATAGCCGGCAATCCAATCCTGTGAACCTTGGACACTTCGCGACGCCTGAAGACGCCCATGCCGCATACCGAGCCTATCGGTTAAACGAGATCAAGACTTGGATCAATAGGTACTGCAAGACGCCACGCCCCTGCATGAAGGTCATCGCTTCACTCAAGCGCCTACATGCAGCCGAGCAGGCGCTCGTCGCAACCCTCCTTACTGCGGCATAACGAAACACCCCCCCAACCCATACGACCGCATCGGCAGACGCCAGGCCAGTCTCACGGCTGGGTTTGGTCACCCGCGCTTGGCTTCTGGCCAATGCGGTTTTCGCCTTGGAGGCGACACCATGTCAACCAGCTATGCAGACAGTGCGCAGGCCCGAGAGTGGGACAGGCGTCACGACGCTTGGGGCCGCCCAAAGCAGCCACAAGCCAGCGAGTTCCACGACTACGAAGCTTCTGCAGCAATTCGCACTGAAGCGCGGGAAGCCCGTAAGACGCGGGAGATTGAGGAGCGCAAAAGCCTGTCGCGCCGCATTGGCCTGGCTATGGCGCAAATGGAAATGGTCTGTCCCCCAAAAGGAGGTGCAGCGTGAGCACCCACGAAACAGCGGTAAGCATGATCAGCGCCGAAATCGAAACGATACCCGGCACCCAATTCCCGGTAATGGCGGCATCTGTGTCGCGCATGGCTGTGTTCATGGCCTACAGCCTGGAAGCGATCTCAAGCGCCGAGCGCGATTCATTCACGAAGAAGATTCGCGGACTGGAAATGACGCGCTTCGTCGAACTCCTTGAAGGTGAAGCAGCATGACCATCATCGCCCGCAACGCCAAAGCAATGACAGAAGCCCTGCAGCGACGGGGCTTTTTTCTGGTCGCCGATCTGCCATCCCGCATTAAGATCCAGTCGCGGCGCGGGATGCTCATCGCGCGGCTGTCGTGACAAGTCGCCAGCGCACCCGGCGCTTACTCATTTGGCGCGGATCTTTCTCCGCCCTATCCGTTTGCACCCTCCTGATGCTCCTCGGCGCAATCGCTGACCGCATTACCCAATAACTCAGATCAAGCGCCCTGCCCGCCCGGCTGGCGCGGGAGTACTCGCATGTCCGCCACTACCGAACTGGCCACCGTGCCGCCGAAGGAAACCGCGCTGGCTGTCTACAGCGCCGAGAACGGGCTTGACCCTTGGCTCAACCAGATTCGCGCCGAGGTCGACAAGTTTCTGCAGGTTCTTCCTGACCTGGCAACCGACAAAGGGAGAAAGTCGTTCGCCTCGATGGCCTACAAGATCGCCAAATCGAAGAACGCTCTCGAGGAGGCCGGCAAAAAGCTTTCCGCAGAGCAGAAGGAAGTCCCGAAGCGCATCGACGCCGAGCGTAAGCGCGTGTGGGACAAGTTGGAGCTGTGGCAGAAGGAAGTCCGCAAGCCGCTGGATGACTGGCAGGCAGCGGAAGACAAGCGCACTCAGGATCACAGTGATGGCATTCAGCGGATCAAGGATCTGGCGATGTTTGCCGAGACGCCCACCGCAGCGTTCGTTGCTCAAATCATTGAAGACCTGGAGCTGGTCGAGCTCGACGATCGCTGGGAGGAGTTTCTGGCGGAAGCGGCACAGGCCAAAGACAAATCTCTGGCGACACTCCGGGCTTTACTCATCACTCGTCAACAATACGAAACCGAGCAGGCCGAGTTGGTCCGCTTGCGTGCCGAGGCCGAAGCACAGGCCCAGCGTGACCGCGAGGCGGAGATTGCTCGGGTGTCCGCCGAACAAGCCCGACTCCAAGCCGAGCAGCGCGCCCAGGCAGAGCGTGATGCGGCAATCAAGCGAGAAGCTGATGCCAAGGCCGCAGCGGATCGCCGTGAACTGGAGCTGAAATTTGCCGCCGAGCAATCCGAGCGGGCTGCCGCCCAGGCTGCGCGGGACAAAATCGAATCCGAGCAACGCGCCGCCCAGCAGAAGGTTGACGACGAGCGCCGCCATCAGCAAGCAATGGCCCAAGCCGAAGCTGACCGTGTCGCCGCCGTGCAACGTGCCGAACAAGAGCGGATCGATTCTGAGCGTCGGCAAGCCGAAGCCGCCGAAAATGCTCGATTGGCTGAGATAGCCCGGGCCAACGCTGCCGCTGACGAGATCAACCGTCAAGCAGCAGCCCGGGAAGCAGACAAAGCCCACAAGGCCAGGATCAACCGGGCCGCGCTGGACGCCTTCGTCGCCGGCGGGATGACCGAGGAATGTGCCAAGCAGGCAATCACCCTCATCGCCCAGCGCAAGATCCCAGCCATTGCCATCACCTACTGAGGTCGTCATGAACGAAATTATTCAAATGCCTGCGCGCGAGGCCTCAGGCCTTACCGCTTCGGAAGTTCACCGGTTCTCGGCCGCCGAGATCCGCCAGCGCGTCAACCTGGTACAGGAAGTGATGCAGGGCATCATGAAGCGCGAGACACATTACGGCACCATTCCTGGCACGCAGAAGCCGACCCTGTACAAGCCCGGCGCCGAGGTGCTTTGCGTAACCTTCCGGGTTGCGCAGGAATACAAGATCGAAGACTTGTCCGTGCAGGGTGTTGCGCGCTACCGCGTTACCTGCGTCGGTCGCCATCAACTGACCGGCGTGGCCCTCGGCGAAGGCGTTGGCGAGTGCTCGTCCAGCGAAGAGAAGTACAAGTGGCGCGGCGTCATCTGCAAAGCCGAACTGGACGCCACCCCGGAGAACCTGCGCCGGAAAAAGTATTACAAGAACGGCAACACCGCCGACCAGATCCGCACTGAGCCAGCGGATTTGGCAAACACCATCCTGAAGATGGCCTGCAAGCGCGCCATGATCGCCATGACGCTGAACGTTACGGCAGCTTCGGACATCTTCACGCAGGACATCGAAGACTTGCCGGAAGAGCTCAGGCCTCAAGAGTCCGCGCAGTCGGCAAGTCAGTCAGTAACCGACCCGGAGTTGGCGCAGAAGTGGGTAGCGCTTGCCAATGCGGCGGCAAGCCCTGACGCGCTGACCGAGGTCTGGAAGGCTGGCGTTAAAGAGATTCAGGGGCTGAAGGACATGACGGCTTACAACGCTTTCAAGGCTGCCGTCGGCGCACGAGGCGAAGCGTTGAAAGCAGTCGCACCAAAAGTCGAGCCGGAGCCGGAACCGTCGGCCACTGATGACGAAGTTGAATTCGAGGAAATGCCAGAATGAAATCCACTATCTCAACACACGCTCAGGGCACGATTGAATGGAAGCAGGACCGGGCAGGCCGCGCTACCGGGTCGCGCGCCAAGGATATCCTGGCCGCGATCAAATCCGGCGAAGCAGCGGCGCGCCGTGATTACCGCATCCAGCTTGGGCTTGAGCGCCTGACCGGCATGCCGGCCGACGACTTCTTCGTCAGCAAGGAAATGATGTGGGGCACCGAGCAAGAGCCATTTGCTCGCATGGCTTACGAGGAAAAAACCGGCCTGATCGTCCAGGAGTGCGGGTTCATCTGCCTCACCGACTTTATGGCCGGATGCAGCGTGGACGGCTTTATCGAGTTTGAGGGCCGGAAAGGGGTCTGGGAAGCCAAGTGCCCGAAGAGCGCGACCCACCTTGGCTACCTCGAAGCTGATCGGCTGCCCCCCGAACATGCCCCGCAGATCCTGCACAACATGTGGGCCACCGACGCAGAGTTCGCCGACTTCGTCTCATTCGATCCTCGCATGCCTGAGCACCTTCAGCTGTTCATCCATCGAGTTGAGCGTAACGAAAAAGCAATTGCCGATTACGAGACCGAAGTTGTCGACTTCCTGCTTGGCGTGGACGAAATGGTACTTCGGCTGATGGAGAAAGCAGCATGAGAGGCGTCAACAAAGTCATCCTGGTCGGCACCTGCGGCCAAGATCCAGAAGTCCGCTACCTCCCGAACGGTAACGCCGTCACCAATCTGAGCTTGGCCACCAGCGAGCAGTGGACGGATAAGCAAACCAGTCAGGAGGTTGAAAAGACCGAATGGCATCGGGTTTCGCTGTTTGGCAAGCTCGCCGAGATCGCCGGGGAGTACCTGCGCAAGGGCTCGCAAGTTTACATCGAGGGCAAGCTACAAACCCGGGAATGGGAGAAAGACGGCATCAAGCGCTACACCACGGAGATCGTGGTGGATATGCAGGGTCGCATGCAATTGCTTGGAGGGAAGCCGCAAGACGGCGATCAGCGTCAGGCGCACCCGCAAGCCGCAGCAGCTCGACAGCAGCCTAAGGCCCAACAGAATCAGCAGGCCGCGCCGCCTGACAGCTTCGACGACGACATCCCCTTTGCGCCCCTCCACCATCTGAACGGTGCCTGACATGGACCCAGCAATAGTTAAAAGCACCGAGCGCCAATGCGAACTGGACGCTGCAAAGGCTGCGTTCTTCGCGGCAAACGGATCGATCCGGCACATTCCGCGCGGCGTGGGCAAAGACAGTCTTTCACCGCCAGAGGTGCCGCCACCACGTTACGGCTATGGGCGAATCGCGCCGGCCAAATCAAAGCGCGGCCGCATCATCAGCCAGGAAGAGCGCGACAAGATCGCCGCCGAGCTGATGGAGTGCAAAGCTGCCGGCATGACACGCAACAAGGCCTGCAAGCACATGGGTATCAGCACGACGCTCGCCCGAAAGATCGTCGCGGACTACTCGCTCGATTACCCGACGAACGCCTGATGCGCAGGATCACTCGAGTTCAGCAACGCAAACGACAGACCTGGCTGGGAATCCCGTCCAGCGGAATAGAAGAGGTAGGCCATGGCCAAAGGCGTGGATCGCGCAAACATCCGCAGTGCCACTCCAAAAGGTTTCGCTCGCGCAGTGTTCATTGCCAACCATCCATTCCATTTAATCAACGAACAAGCTGCCTGATCGGAGATCGCCGCAATGTCT
>JALYPE010000713.1 GCA_030856525.1 Pseudomonadota bacterium
CTCAGGCCCTGACCGAGGGCAAAGCCGACCTGATAGTTGCGACTTTTTGCCGACGAACAGGTCACGATCAAATCGCCCACGCCCGCCAGGCCAAGGAAGGTCATCGGGTTGGCACCCTGGTTGACGGCGAACCGGGTCATCTCCGCCAGCGCACGGGTGATCAGCATGCTTTTGGTGTTCTCGCCCATGCCCAGCGCCACGGCCATGCCGGCAATGATCGCGTAGACGTTTTTCAGCGCTCCGCCCAACTCGACGCCGAAGCGATCAGCGCTCGCATATACGCGAAAAGTCTTGCCGTGCAGTGCTTCCTGAACGCGTTGGCACAGTTCTTCGTCTTCGCTGGCGACCACCGTGGCGGTCAGCGCGTGTTCGGCAATTTCCCGAGCCAGGTTCGGCCCTGACAGCACGCCGATGCGCGCTTGCGGGGCGATCTCTTCGAGGATCTGGCTCATCAGTTTGAAGGTGTCGGCTTCGATGCCTTTGGTCAGGCTGACCAGCAACTTGCCACTCAAGCGCTCGGCATGGGGCGCGAGCACCGAACGCAGCGCGCTGGATGGCAACGCGACGAAACACAAATCGCAGCTTTCCAGCGTGGCGAGCAGGTCGGTCACGGGCTCCACCGCCGGCAAAATCTTGATGCCTTTGAGGTAACGCGGATTTTCGCGATTGACCCGGATGGCCTCGGCCTGCTCGGGATCACGCATCCACTGTCGGACCTGATGGCCGTTCTCGGCGAGTAGATTGGCCACGGCGGTTCCAAAACTTCCGCCTCCCAGGACCGCAATCGGGCGCTGTTCAGTCATATGCAATCCGTTAATCCATACCAGTGGCGATGCCGGCATTATACGGAGCGGCCCAACGGCGACCACCCCCCTGAACAATTACCGGCTTGTGTAGAAAGAAGACCAACGAAACCGAGGAAAATGCCGGCCTCGTCAATGGACAACTCGACCGGCTCGGTTAACATGCGCGCCAATTATTCGCTTTCAAGGCCGTGTCGTGTCTTTTGCTTTTCCGCCCACTCGTTCGCCGCTGTTTCTGGCGCTGATCTTCAGCCCGTCGTTACAGGCAGACGATTTGTTCCTCGACACCGAGCCGCTGCCTCAAGTGCTGACCGCGACCCGACTGAAGCAATCGCCGGCGGCGGTACCGGGAAGCATGACGGTCATCGACAACGAGCTGATCACGGCCAGCGGCGCCCGCGACATCAGCGAATTGCTGCGCCTGGTGCCGGGCATGATGGTCGGCAACATCAACGGCAATCAGCCCGCCGTGAATTACCACGGCACCAATGCCAGTGAAGCGCGGCGCATGCAAGTACTGATCGATGGCCGTTCGGTTTACCGCGCCGGTCTGGCCACGGTGGACTGGAGCGACATCCCGGTGGCGATGGAGGACATCGAGCGCGTGGAAGTTTTCCGCGGACCGAACACCGTCAGCTACGGCGCCAATGCACTGATGGCAGTGGTCAACATCATCACCCGCCACCCGGCTGACAGCCACGGCACGCGCATGAAAGTCACTCGCGGGCAACGTGGCATCAATGATTTCTACGCCAGTCAGGGTCTGGGTTGGGACGGCGGCGACTTGCGCCTCTCGCTGTCCGGGCAGGAGGATGACGGTTTCGATTCGGACCGCAACGGCGCCGATTATCGCGACAGTCGCCGCTTGAATCGCTTCAGCCTCGCCGTCAGCCAGGCGCTGGATGAGCAGCAAAGCATCGACTGGCAATTGAGTGCCAAGGACGGCACCGACCAACGTCCTTACACTTACCGTCCGGTGTTCTCGGGGATTACCGCCGCCGGGAATAATTCTGACGTCACGGCCAAGGATTATGCTGGCTCCTTGCGCTGGAATCTCGATCTCAACCCCGACCACAGCCTCTATATCCAGGGCTCGGCTCAGCACTGGGACCGTCAGCAAACCTGGCGCGCCTGCGATGCCGAAGTGTCGTTCAGTCCACAGTTGGCCGAACTCTGGCAGCTCAATCCTAACTATACCGAACGCCTGGCGCGCAACATCGAGCGCTTCGTCAGCCCCGGCGCGCCGGCAGGCACGCCGACCCAGCAAGCCCTGGCCAATCAGGCGTTGCGGCAGTGGCGCAATGGCGCCAGCCAGACCTTGTGCGGCGATATCGACCAAAGTGTGCGGGAATCGCGCTACGACCTCGAACTCCAGGACACCCTCAGCCTGTCAGACAGCCTGCGTCTGCTCAGCGGTTTGAACTATCGTTACGACCGGGCCGATTCCGAGACCTACTTCAACGGCACGCTTGATGACACCACCTTGCGAGCATTTGGACAGTTGGAATGGCGCGCCAGTGAACACTGGTTGCTGCAGGGCGGTGCGATGTTCGAAGACACTCAGTTGATCGGCAGTTCGTTGACCCCGCGAGTGGCGGTCAACTACCTGATCAATCCGCGCCACGGATTGCGCGCGGTATATTCGGAGGCGATCCGCTCGCCGGACATGTTCGAGAACAACGTCAACTGGAGCTATCGCGTGACCAACTTGAGGCCCGGCGCCTACGGCCAGAGCAGCGCGCGCTACTTCGTCAGGACCCGTGGTCCTGGCGATCTCGATCAGGAACACATGCGCTCTCGCGAATTGGGTTACAACGGTTACTTCGCCGGGCTTGGGCTGGCGGTGGACGTAAAGGTATTCCATGACGAAATCACTGGCATGATCAGCGAGCCGCTGCGCAACAATCAGTACATCGCCAGTAATGCCAACTACTCGCGCTTCAATGGCGCGGAGACCCAACTCGACTGGCGCCTGAGTCGCGCCGACCGGTTACGCCTGACCTACGCCTATGTCGATGCCGAGGCGAGCAATCCGCTGGATGCGCAACAAACCGCACGCAACAGCGGTTCAGCCGGTTGGCTGCGTGACTGGGGCCATGGCTGGAACAGCGCCCTCTTCTATTATGGCGACGATGCGCTCAACGGCTATCGCTTCGAGCGGGTCGATACGCGCATCGCCAAACACATCGCATTGGGCCACGCCACCCTGGAGCTGGCGGGCGTGCTTCAAGAGCGACTGGACCGCCAGCCCACGACTTTCATCGATAATCGCTACGATGAGCGACGAGTGATTTACCTCAGCGCGGAGCTGTCGTTCTAGGATGCTGCAACCTCAGTCATGGAAGACGCCAATCCTTGGCCGCCTCTTGGCCGGTGTGTGCCTGTTGTCTGCCTGCCTGTTAGCCAGTGTGTCGACTCATGCCGCCGACATTCTGTTGACTGGCACTGAGGATAGCCCGGGCATGCACGCGTTCGCCTCGGCACTGGGTGAGTTGCGCCCGGCGGACTCCGTTCGTTTCCAGCCGTTGGCCAGGCTGCCGCCCCCCGGTAAATTGCCCAACGCCACCCGTTTGATTCTGCTGGACCTGCCGAGTCTCGACTGGCGCCTGCAAGACGTCGAGGGTCCGCCGACGGTGGTGCTGCGCATCAGTCGCCTGCAGGCTCGCCAGCGTTTGGGCTCGACCGTGCCGTCACGCTTGAGTCTGCTCTGGAGTGATCCGCCCCTGGAGCGGCAACTGCGCCTGTCGCGCATCCTCTTGCCCGAAGCCAAACGCATTGGCGTGCTATACGACGACCACAGCGAGTTCCTCCTCCAGGAGCTGCGCCAGGCCGCGCAGCCTCTGGGCCTGGAGATTGTCAGCGAACGCTGGGACGACACCAGTGACAGCCGGCCGCTGCAACACCTGTTGAAAAACAGCGACGTGTTGCTCGGCCTCGACGATCCCGACCTGTACAACCCGAAAACTGCCAAGAACCTGCTGCTCACCAGCTATGCACGGCAAATGGCGTTGATCGGTCCCAACGCCGCGTTCGTCAAGGCCGGCAGTCTGGCCACTACCTACAGCGATCAAAGCGACTGGCTGGCGATTCTCGATACCTTGCTCGACCGCCCGCCCGCGAGCTGGCCGCGCACGTACTACCCGCACCGCTTCAAGGTTTCAGGTAACCCGCAAGTCGCCCGTTCATTGGGTATGGAACAGATGAATGAAGCATCTGTCGCATCAATGCTGGCCGAAGGAGAACGCCGCCCATGACCGTCCGTCGTCGCTGGGACATCAACACTCGCACCCAGATCATCAGCCTCGGCCCGGCCCTGTTGGTAACTTTGCTGTTGATCAGTTTTTTCACCTTCGTGCGAATTCAAGACCTGCGTCAGGAGCTCAACCATACCGGCCAGTTGATCGCTAACCAGTTGGCCCCGGCGACGGAGTACGGAGTGATTTCGGGCAATAACGACGTGCTGGAAAGTCTGCTCATGGCAACGCTGACCACGCCCAACGTGCGATTCCTCGAAGTTCAGGACAGCACCGACCGGATTCTGGTGTACGTCGAGCACCCGTCGGAGAACCACTCCCGCTCCCGTCAGGTCGAGGTGTTTCAGGCGCCGGTCAGGTTGCAGCGAATCGCGCTCAATAATGATTTTTTCCAGAACACCAAAGCCGCCGGCACAGCGCCCGCCGAAGATTATCTGGGCCGGGTGATTGTCGGTGTGTCGAGCGACGCGTTTAACAAACGTCAGCAGGAAATCCTCTTCAAAGCCGCCGTGCTCGCGTTGTGCGCATTGCTCTTCACCTTTCTGATTGCGCGACGGCTGGCCAGCAGCCTGTCAAAGCCGATCCGCGACATTGGCAACGCAGTCAAAGCCATTCAATTGGGCGACTACAAGACGCCACTGCCGATCGTGGACGATGCTGAACTTGGTGCGTTGTCGCAGCACATCAATAACCTCGCTCAAGGTCTCGAGCAGGCCAGTCGTGAACAGCATCAGGCGATGGCGCAGTTGATCCAGACCCGCGAAGAAGCGGAAAAGGCCAACAACGCCAAATCCGAATTCCTCGCGATGATGAGCCATGAACTGCGCACGCCAATGAATGGCGTGCTGGGCATGCTGCAGCTGCTCGAAACCACCGAGATGACCGACGAACAGGTCGAGTACGCGGCACTGGCTTCGGAATCGACCGAACACCTGCTCAAGGTGATCAACGACATTCTCGACTTCTCGCGCATCGAGCGTTCGGAACTGGAGCTCGAGCATATTCCATTCAATCTCATGGACTTGATCAGCAGTTGCGCACAGTCGTTTCAGCACAGTGCCGCGCAGCGCGGGCTTGATCTCGCGCTGTCGATCCCACAGGACATGCGCGCCTTGCAAGTACAGGGCGATCCGACGCGGATCCGGCAAATCCTGGTCAACCTGGTCGGCAATGCGCTGAAGTTCACCGAGCAAGGCCGCGTCAGCATCGAGCCGCAGTGGCAATCGCTGGATCACGAATTGCTGTGGTTTACCTGCACCGTGCGTGACAGCGGCATCGGTATGCCGGCCGAGAACCTGGAACTAATGTTTGACGCGTTTCAACAAGCCGACAGTTCGATTTCGCGGCGCTACGGCGGCACTGGTCTCGGGTTACCGATCGCCCGTACGCTGGCCGAACGCATGGGCGGTACTTTGCGCGCACAGAGTGAAGAAGGGCTTGGCTCGGTGTTCACGCTGGAAATACCGCTGGCGCTCTCAAAACAGATGCCGAAGGTGTCGGCTCCGCGTTCGTCCTCAACAAACGACGACGGTGCCGGACGCAATGTGCTGCTGGTGGAAGATAACCCGGTCAACCAGACTGTCATTGAGGCAATGTTGCGCAGTCTGGGCTTTACTGTGAGCGTGGCAACCGATGGCGCTCAGGCCGTACGCAGTGCCGAAAGTCTTATATTTGAAGCGATTCTGATGGACTGTCGGCTACCGATCATTGATGGCTACGAGGCCACTCGCCAGATTCGCCAATTGCCCGGCTGTACTGACGTGCCGATCATCGCTCTGACCGCCAATGCCCTGCAGGGCGACCGCGAAGCCTGTTTATCGGCAGGAATGAACGATTACCTGGCGAAGCCGTTCAAACGTGCCGATCTGCAGCAGATTTTACAGCGATGGGTGCAGTAGCAAAGGCCTTTCGCCCATCTGCGACTGGCGTGAGAAGCGAAAGTGCGGCAGTCTTAGGCACCCGAACAGGCCCGAAAAGGGGCTTGAATAAAAATTTCAGTGCACAAGTGTACATTCATGTCCTTGGCGCTGTGACTTTCACCACAACGCAATAGTCTATGAGTAGGCTGCCGACTCGAGGCATGAACGCTTCGAAGGTCGGGAAGATTTGCCCCACCTGCCGCATGGGACTATTGAGGAGCTCGCATGACCAAACAAAACGCCTTTACTCGGGAAGACCTGCTGCGCTGCAGTCGCGGTGAGCTGTTCGGCCCAGGTAACGCGCAACTGCCCGCCCCGAACATGCTGATGGTGGATCGCATCACCCATATCAGCGAAGAAGGCGGCAAGTACGGCAAAGGTGAGTTGGTCGCCGAGCTGGATATCACTCCGGACCTGTGGTTCTTCGCCTGTCACTTCGAAGGTGATCCGGTGATGCCGGGCTGCCTTGGCCTGGATGCCATGTGGCAACTGGTCGGTTTCTTCCTGGGCTGGCAAGGCCTGCCGGGCCGCGGCCGCGCGCTGGGTTCGGGCGAAGTGAAGTTCTTTGGTCAGGTCCTGCCGACCGCGAAGAAAGTGACGTATAACATTCAGATCAAGCGCGTCCTCAAAGGCAAGCTGAACCTCGCTATCGCTGACGGTTCGGTGACGGTTGACGGTCGCGAGATCTACACCGCCGAAGGCCTCCGGGTCGGCGTTTTCACCTCCACTGACAACTTCTAAGGGTTATCCGCATGCGCCGCGTCGTTATCACTGGTCTGGGCATCGTTTCGTGCCTGGGCAATGACAAAGAGACCGTCTCCGCTAACCTGCGTGCAAGTCGCCCTGGCATCCGGTTCAACCCGGAATATGCTGAAATGGGTCTGCGTAGCCAGGTTTCCGGCTCCATCGACCTTCCCCTCGAAGAGCTGATCGATCGCAAGATCTATCGCTTCGTCGGCCACGCGGCGGCTTACGCCTACCTGGCCATGAAAGACGCCATCACCGACTCCGGTCTGACCGATGAGCAAGTTTCCAACCCGCGCACCGGTCTGATTGCAGGTTCCGGTGGTGCTTCCACGCTGAACCAGATGGAAGCGCTGGACATCCTGCGCGAGAAAGGCGTGAAGCGCGTCGGCCCATACCGCGTGACGCGGACCATGAGCAGCACCGTTTCCGCTTGCCTGGCCACGCCATTCAAGATCAAGGGCCTGAACTACTCCATCGCTTCTGCCTGCGCCACCAGTGCTCACTGCATCGGTACCGCCATGGAACAGATCCAGATGGGCAAGCAGGACATCGTGTTCGCAGGCGGCGGTGAAGAAGAGCATTGGAGCCAGTCGTTCCTGTTCGACGCCATGGGTGCACTGTCCAGCCAGTACAACGAAACCCCGGAAAAAGCTTCCCGTGCCTACGACGCCAAGCGTGACGGTTTTGTCATTGCCGGCGGTGGCGGCATGGTCGTGGTTGAAGAGCTGGAACACGCTCTGGCCCGCGGCGCGAAAATCTACGCAGAGATCGTTGGCTACGGCGCGACCTCCGACGGCTACGATATGGTCGCGCCAAGCGGCGAAGGCGCCATCCGCTGCATGCAGATGGCGATGTCGACCGTCGACGCACCAATCGACTACCTCAACACCCATGGCACTTCAACCCCGGTCGGCGACGTCGCAGAGATGAAAGGTGTGCGTGAAGTGTTCGGAGACAAGGCTCCGGCGATCAGCTCCACCAAGAGCCTGTCGGGTCACTCCCTGGGCGCCGCCGGCGTTCACGAAGCGATCTATTGCATGCTGATGATGGAAGGCAACTTCATGGCGGGTTCCGCCAACATCGACGAGCTGGACCCGGAAGTAGCTGACATGCCGATCCTGACCAAAACTCGCGAAGACGCCACCATCAACACCGTGATGAGCAACAGCTTCGGTTTCGGTGGCACCAACGCCACGCTGGTTCTGAAACGCTGGTCGGGCAAGTAATACCGCCCTGCTCTGCAGCACACGCTGCACATAAAAACGCCCCGACTGGTTCGGGGCGTTTTTTTTGCTTTGGATTATGACTTCACCCATCCCCTTCAGGAGCTGGCGAAGCCCTGAAACTGACGCCCACAATTACAGGGCCGAACTGGAAACACTGGAACAGCAGCGGCAACAGAAAAGCGTTTGAGCAACTACAGCATTGAAAACGACACCCCCCGCCATGAGCGGGGTTTGTTATTGCGCCATACGCTATCGGCTTACCACATCAGATCGTCAGGGATCTGGTAGGCCGCGTACGGATCGTCTTCGACGGCGACTTCTTCCGTTTGCACATTCATCTGCACGATGCGCTGCGGGTCGCGCTCCTGAATCTTCAGGGCCGCTTCACGGGGAATCACTTCGTAGCCGCCGGCATGGTGCACAATGGCCAGCGAACCGCTGCTGAGCTTGTTGCGCATCAGCGTGTTGACGGAAATACGCTTGACCTTCTTGTCGTCGACAAAGTTGTAGTAGTCCTCTGTCGTCAGCTTCGGCAACCGCGAAGCTTCGATCAACTGCTTGACCTGCGCAGCCCGGGCCTTGGCTTCAGCCTTCTCCACTTGCTGGCGGTTCAGCTCCTGGTCGCGCTTGACCTTCTCGGCCATGGCTTCCTGAGCGGCACGCTGCTGCGTGTCATCCAGTTCAATCTGGCCTTTGTGAGCCAGGCGTTGCTGCTTCTGCTTGTCTTTGCCGACCTGTTTGGCCTGCTTCTGGTTGACCAGCCCTGCTTTGAGTAACTGGTCGCGAAGGGAAATGCTCATGGTGCTTATTTCTCACTTAGGCAACTGCTCAACCGCAGCTGGGCAAATTCTTTTCCTGACGTTTGGCTTCACCCCACAGGGCGTCCAACTCTTCGAGGGTGCAATCTTCCATGGGACGACCGGTGTCGCGCAATGCCTGTTCGATAAAACGGAAGCGTCTGTCGAACTTGTTGTTGGCGCCACGCAGGGCCGACTCCGGATCGACCTTCAGATGACGCGCCAGGTTGACCACGGAAAACAGCAGATCGCCGACTTCATCGGCAATCGCTATCGGGTCGTTGTCGGCCATGGCTTCGAGTATTTCATCGAGCTCTTCGCGAACCTTGTCCAGCACCGGCAAAGCGTCGGGCCAGTCGAATCCGACCTGACCGGCGCGCTTCTGCAACTTCGCCGCGCGTGACAAGGCCGGTAAGGCGGCGGGCACGTCATCAAGCAAGGACAGTTGCTGCGGCGCGGTCGAGTTCTCGGCGCGCTCTTCGGCCTTGATCTCTTCCCAGCGCTGCTTGACCTGCTCCTCATTCAGACGCGGAACGTCCAGCGACGCGTACAGATCCCCCGTCGGAAACACATGAGGATGACGCCGGATCAGCTTGCGGGTAATGCTGTCGATCACGCCGGCAAATTCGAAGCGCCCTTCTTCCCGGGCCAGCTGGCTGTAATAAACCACCTGAAACAGCAAGTCGCCCAATTCGCCTTGCAAGTGGTCGAAGTCGCCGCGCTCGATGGCGTCGGCCACTTCGTAGGCTTCTTCGAGCGTGTGCGGGACGATGGTGGCGTAGGTTTGCTTGATGTCCCACGGGCAACCGAACTGCGGGTCGCGCAGACGGGACATCAAGTGTAATAAGTCTTCAAGGCTGTACATCAAAAATCCCATTCAAACGCAGGCTTTTTGTAGGAGCTGCCGGAGGCTGCGATCTTTTTTGTGGCGCTGCCGGTAGCCAGGATCAAAAGATCGCAGCCTTCGGCAGCTCCTACAGATCTACCAATCACGGCGTACGGTTACGCCGGGTTTCGATGATGTTAGGCAACTGGGAAATCCGCCCGAGCAACCGCCCCAATGCATCCAGCCCCGGAATTTCGATCGTCAGGGACATCAACGCAGTATTGTCCTCTTTGTTCGACCGGGTGTTGACCGCCAGCACATTGATCCGCTCGTTGAGCAGCACTTGTGACACATCACGCAGCAGACCGGAACGGTCGTAGGCGCGGATGATGATGTCCACCGGATAAGTGAGCACCGGCACCGGGCCCCAGCTGACCTGAATGATCCGCTCCGGCTCGCGCCCGCCCAGTTGCAGCACCGAGGCGCAATCCTGGCGGTGAATGCTGACGCCGCGGCCTTGGGTGATGTAGCCGACGATGGCATCGCCCGGCAACGGCTGGCAGCAGCCGGCCATCTGCGTCATCAGGTTGCCCACGCCCTGAATCTGAATGTCGCCGCGCTTGCCCGGCTTGTAGCCAGTAGCCTTGCGCGGGATCAGTTCCAGCTGTTCGTTGCCGCGCTCCGGCTCGACCAGTTGTTGCGCAAGGTTCACCAGTTG
>JALYPE010000746.1 GCA_030856525.1 Pseudomonadota bacterium
GTGGCAGGCGAGTGCACCAAAGGGCTGGCCCATGTTTCCATGGAATTCGGCGTGCCCGTCGCTTTTGGCGTGCTGACCGTTGATTCCATCGAGCAAGCCATCGAACGTTCCGGCACCAAGGCCGGTAACAAAGGTGCTGAAGCGGCCCTGTCCGCTCTGGAAATGGTCAGCCTGCTGGCGCAGTTGGAGGCCAAGTGATCAACGACGAAAGCGATCGTTTCAACCCACGCGATCCCAAGCCTGCAGATGCCGGTAAGCCATCGAAAAGCGTCAAGCGTCGCGAAGCCCGTCAGCTCGCGACCCAGGCGCTGTACCAGTGGCACATGGCCAAGCAGTCGCTGAACGAGATCGAAGCGCAGTTCCGGGTCGATAACGATTTCAGTGATGTCGACGGTGCCTACTTCCGCGAAATCCTGCACGGGGTTCCGGCGCAGAAAGACAAGATCGATGCCGCGCTGAAGCCTTGCCTGGATTTGACCATCGAAGAGCTGGACCCGGTTGAACTGGCCGTTCTGCGCCTGTCGACCTGGGAGCTGCTCGAGCGCGTCGACGTGCCTTACCGCGTTGTGATCAACGAAGGTATCGAGCTGGCCAAGGTGTTCGGTTCTACCGACGGCCACAAGTTCGTCAACGGCGTGCTCGACAAGTTGGCCCCGCGTTTGCGTGAAGCAGAAGTGAAGGCGTTCAAGCGCTAACCTGCGCTTGATACCAAATGGGCGAGTTTGAGCTGATCCGCAATTTCTTCGCCGCCGCGCCTTGTGCGCAAGGCGGCGAAGGCGTTGCGCTGGGGATCGGCGACGATTGCGCCTTGCTGGCTGTTCCCGCAGGGGAGCAGCTTGCCGTATCCACCGACACGCTCGTGGCCGGTGTGCATTTCGCAGATCCCTGCGACCCGTTTCTACTCGGTCAGCGCTCGCTGGCCGTGGCCGTCAGTGACCTGGCGGCCATGGGCGCCGCGCCCGTTGCCTTTACCCTTGCCCTGACTTTGCCGACGGTGACCGCCGATTGGCTGCAAGCGTATGCCCGGGGATTGAACCTGATGGCGCAACGATGCGGGGTGGCCCTGGTGGGCGGTGACACCACCCGCGGGCCGCTGAGCCTGACTCTGACCGTGTTTGGTCGGGTGCCCAGCGGTCAGGCATTGATCCGTAGCGGCGCGCAGCCGGGTGATCTGCTCTGTGTGGGTGGTGAGCTGGGCAATGCCGCCGGGGCTTTGCCGCTTGTGCTGGGTCAGCGAACGGCCGCGGCTGACATCGCCGAGCCGCTGCTGGCGCATTACTGGTCGCCGCAGCCGCAACTCGACCTAGGCCAGGCACTGCGCGGCAAGGCGACAGCGGCGTTGGACATATCCGACGGTCTGCTCGCGGACTGCGGCCATATAGCGCTGGCGTCGAAGGTCGGCATTCAAGTTGAACGGGACCGATTACCGCTGTCGAACTCTTTAGTGGCGTTCCTCGGCCAATCCGGCGCAGAAGCAGCTGCCCTGAGTGGTGGCGACGATTACGTGTTGGCGTTCAGCTTACCGTTCGTCGAGTTGGCGCACCTGCTGGCAGAAGGATGGCCCATCCACGTGGTCGGCCAAGTGGTGGCGGGGCAGGGCGTCGTGCTGCTGGATGCCCGCGGACAGGACATAACCCCGCAAATCCGGGGCTACCAACATTTTCGGGAGACACCGTGACAGATCATCCCAATCAGGTTCCTGCGGAATTCGTACCGCCTTCGGTATGGCGCAACCCATGGCATTTCATTGCTTTCGGCTTCGGCTCGGGCACCTTGCCCAAGGCTCCTGGCACCTGGGGCTCATTAGTTGCGCTACCCTTTATCCCGTTATGGCAGATGTTGCCCGACTGGGGTTACTGGCTGATGCTGGGCATCACCATGCTGTTCGGCTTCTGGCTGTGCGGCAAGGTAGCCGACGATCTGCGGGTACACGACCACGAAGGCATCGTCTGGGACGAAATGGTCGGGATGTGGATCACCTTGTGGCTGGTGCCTGAAGGTTGGTACTGGTTGCTCGCGGGTTTTGTCGTGTTCCGTTTTTTCGACATTCTCAAACCGTGGCCGATTCACTGGATTGATCGGCACGTGCACGGTGGCGTCGGGATCATGCTCGACGATGTATTGGCCGGTGTGTTTGCATGGGCGGCGATGCAGGGACTGGTATGGATATTCGTCTGACGGGCGATACAGGGGACTAAGGATGGCTCGAAGCTGGCTGGCTGGGATGATGTTCGCGATGCTCGGCTCGCTCGCCCTTGCGGCTGAGACGCCGATGCCGTCGGTAATCCATCTCGCCAGTGAAGAATGGGAAGACTACACCGCTCCGGATGGCACTGGCCTGGGCTGGGAAGTGCTACGGAAAGTTTTCGAACCCGCCGGCGTGAAACTCGATATTCGTACCGTTCCCTACACGCGTTCCATCGGTCTGGCGCAGCGCGGCGAAGTGGATGCCTGCGTGGGCGCCTACCACGATGAAGTCAGCGATCTGTTATACCCTCGCTGGAATTTCGACACCGATCACATCTACGCGTTGGGGCTGGCCAGTAGTCCTATACCTACGCGCGAGACGCTGGGCACTTACAGACTGGCCTGGGTCCGCGGTTATGACTATCAGGACTATTTGCCGAACGTCACCCGATACAACGAGGTCGTGCGGCGTACCGGCATCCTGTCGATGCTGACGCATGATCGCGCCGACTACTATATTGACGCGCTGAGCGAAATCGAATTCATTGTCCGTGGTGCCAGAGATCCATCGCTCTTTCACCGCACGCATGTCACTGAATTGCCGTTGTACCTGTGCTTCGCCAACACACCCCGCGCGCGAAAGCTCATGGCGCTGTTCGACCAGCGAATGGAGCATCTGGTCAAGAGCGGCGAGCTGAAGCCGATTTTCAAGCGCTGGAAGCAGCCGTACCCCTTCGATCCGGATTGAACCCGCCCTTGTCGCAGCAGGCGCTGCATCCAGATTCTTGATCGTTATGCCCCACAATTCAGCCTAAGCGTCTGCAGGAACCTGCTGCTACAATGCCGCCTCTGCGAATCTATAGATCAGGAGCACACTGGTGCCTGTCGTTTTTGTCGCCGCTTCCAAGCTGCCAACGCCTTTTGCGCAATTCACCATGCACGGTTTCCTCGATGAGGAGAACGGACGCGAGCACGTAGTTCTGAGCCTCGGTGAATTCGACGACGGTGCGCCGGTACTCGGCCGTTTGCATTCCGAATGCCTGACCGGCGATGCCTTGTTCAGCCAGCGTTGCGATTGCGGCTCTCAGCTTGAAGCCGCCCTGCAGGCAATCGCTCGCGAAGGCCGCGGCGTGTTGCTCTATCTGCGCCAGGAAGGCCGCGGCATTGGCTTGCTGAACAAGATCCGTGCATATGAATTGCAGGATGGCGGTGCCGATACCGTCGAAGCCAACGAGCGTCTTGGGTTTGCCGCCGATCAGCGCGATTACGCCATGTGCCTGCCGATGTTGCAGCACCTGGGGGTGAAATCCCTACGCCTGATGACCAACAACCCGCGCAAGGTCAAAGCCCTGACCGACATGGGCATTGTCGTTGCCGAGCGCGTCCCGTTGCACACCGGCCACAATCCGCATAACAAACTCTACCTGGCGACCAAGGCCAGCAAGCTCGACCACATGATGGGTAACGAGCATCAGGGCGAGGTAGACCGCGCGTGACTCGCGGTCAGGTGCGGCGGCGACTGGCCGTCAGTTGGTGGCAATACCTGGCGCTGGCCCTGTTGCCGTTGTTCGTGATCAACGGTGTATTCGGACAGAGCGAGGCGATCCTGCCGGTGTTGGCCATGCCGATGTTCATTGCCGGTGTGGCTTCGATGTTTATCAGCCTGAAGTTTTTTGGTGGCTATAAACACGGCCTGATCGCTACGCAAAAAGCCCTCGATACCCCTGAAGAACCTGCCGCCTGGATCGCCTTGGCTGCCAAACGCCGGGCGGCGTTTATCGCTGCCGGTCTGCCTGCGTGGATTGGCGCCCTCGCGGTCTTTTTCGGGCTGGAAGCGGTGCCGCTGATGTTGCTGGCGCTGTCCACTGCCGTGCTGTTCTACCTCTACCGTATCCCGCGTCAACTCGCTTGATGCTCCGCGTTTGGCTCGCGGTTCTGCTGCTTGCTTTGGGCGCATCGGCACAGGCTGTCGAGCGGGTCGTCAGCCTCTCGCCGTCTCTCTCTGAGATCGTCGTCGAGCTGGATTCTGCCGATCTGCTGGTCGGGGTACTGGATGCCGGCGAGCGTCCTGCCAAACTCCAAGGCCTGCCCTCGGTTGGCCGCTATGGTCAGCTGGACATGGAACAACTGCTCAGTCTTCGGCCGGATTTGCTGCTGCTGTGGCCCGACAGTGTCGGCCCGACCCAGCGTGAGCAGCTCAAGCGTTTGGTTATCCCCACCTACGTCGCCGAACCGCATGACCTCGAGCAACTGACCGCACACATCGAAGCGATTGCCGTGCAGCTTGGCCGTGCCGAACGTGGGGTTTCGTTGGCTGCGGCTTTGCGTCAGCGCCTTGGTTCATTGCGCGAACGCTACCGGCGCGATCAGCCTTTGCGGGTGTTTTATCAGGTCTGGGACCGGCCGCTGTATACCGTCGGTGGTGGGCAGATCATCAGCGATGCGTTGCAGGTCTGTGGCGCGCGAAATGTGTTCGCCGACCTGGCGCTGCCGGCGCCGCAGATCAGCGTCGAGGCGGTGCTGCTGCGTGATCCTGAGGTGATCCTGGCCAGCGATCAGGCACAGCTTGATGCCTGGAAGGCGTGGCCGCAGGTGGCTGCTGTTCGGCAGGGGCAATTGCTGATGGTGACTGATAAAGGCCTGGAGCGGCCGAGCGGGCAGATGATTGAGGCGACGGCCAAGTTGTGCCATCTGATACAGCCTGATCGCTGACCTGTGGTGAGGGGATTTATCGGAATGCCGCACCACCCCGTTGGGCTGCAAAGCGGCCCCAAATTCTGCCAGCCGGTCTTATCTGGAGTACCGCATCCAGCTATTTACGACTGCTGCGCAGTCGAACGGGGTGGTGC
>JALYPE010000776.1 GCA_030856525.1 Pseudomonadota bacterium
GGCTTCGGCCTGGCCTTTGGGAATGGCCATGAACGCGCCACGGAAAGTTTCCGACAGGTAGGCACCGAAGATGAAACCCAGGGTGCCGATACCGGCCGCCAATGGATTCAGATCGATGTAGTCGTCATAACCGAGCAGCGGCGCCACGCGGTTGAGCAAGTCCTGACCACCGTAGAAAATCAGCAGGATCAGCACCAGATCGGGAATGCCGCGGATGACCGTGGAATACAGGTCGCCCAGCCAGGCCAGCCAGCGCACCGGCGACAGCCGCAATGCCACGCCGATCAGACCCAGAAGGATGGCCAGAGCCATGGACGACAAGGCGAGCTGAAGCGTCAGCCATGCGCCATCGAGGATGACAGCCCCGTAGCCTTTCAACATGATTCAGGTCCTCGAATGTTCGGATGAAAAAATGGCGCAAACCTCAGAGATCCTGCTGCTTGCGCCATTTCGGACTGTCGCCGGGACGTTGTTACTTGCCGTAGATATCGAAGGCGAAGTACTTGTCCTGGACTTGCTTGTATTTGCCGTTCTCGCGAATGGCAGTGATCGCGGTGTTGATTTTTTCTTTCAGCGCATCACCCTTGCGAACGGCGATACCTACGCCGTCACCGAAGTATTTGACGTCGGTAAAGGCCGGGCCAACGAACGCATAGCCTTTACCGGCGTCGGTTTTCAGGAAACCGTCATCCAGCAAGGTGGCGTCTGCCACGGTACCGTCGAGGCGACCGGCGGCCACGTCGAGGTAGATTTCGTTCTGCGAACCGTACGGCTTGATCTCGGCACCCAGCGGGGCCAGGACTTCGCGAGCGAAACGCTCGTGGATGGAACCGCGCTGCACACCGATATTCTTGCCTTTGAGCTCAGCCAGGCTGTCGCTGACCTGAACGCCGGACTTCATCACCAGACGTGCCGGGGTGTTGTAGTACTTGTTGGTGAAGTCGACAGACTTTTTGCGGTCTTCAGTGATCGACATCGAGGACAGGATCGCATCGATCTTGCGCACTTTGAGGGCCGGGATCAGGCCGTCGAATTCTTGCTCGACCCAAACGCACTTGACCTTCATTTCTTCACACAGGGCGTTGCCGATGTCGTAGTCGAAACCAACGATGCTGCCGTCTGGAGCTTTGGAAGCGAATGGCGGGTACGCCGCTTCGATACCAATCTTTACAGGCTTGTCATCGGCGAAGGTTGGCAGAGACATCACGGACAGTGCCAAGGCGCCAAGCAGCACGAGTTTCTTCATCTTTGGACTCCATCGGTAAAGGGCAAAAACGGCAGAGTGAGCAACAGCCCAATATGCGAGTGAGTGGAACCGAAAAGCGGTTGCTGCGTCATGCCTAGCGTACGTTGTTTTCAACGCACGCAACGACGAGCGAGTGACCGGCATTCTAACGACAGGCCCGAAGTCGATATTTCTTCAATGCGACAACAAATTACAGAAGCACCGAGAAAGCCGTTTGGGCACGTTGACAGCCCTGCAATTTCATGCAAAGCAAAAAGAGATTAAACCGATCTATGCTGCAAATTGCGGGCCTATTATTGGCAAAGCCTTCTAATCCGGCAAGCTTGGCGTTGATTCTTATTTTTGGCTGACAGCAGGAGTGCTTCAAGTCGAGCCATTGCGTTTCCCATCGCCCCGTATCGGCCCGGGTGGTTACACAATTGGTTACTTGAGGGGCTGCGGGTAACAGAGGGAAGTGGACTGCAGATGAAGCCGATAATTATTGGCGGTGTTTATTCGGTGTCTGCCAGATTGCCTTCGCGGGCAAGCCCGCTCCCACAGGAATCTCCAGTGGATTCGGATTTTGTGTACCACAAAAATCCCGGTGGGAGCGGGCTTGCTCGCGAAGAGGCCCACCCAGGCAACACAAATCTTCGGGCAATAAAAAACCCCACCAGGCTCACACCCGGCGGGGTTTTCCACTCACTCAGAAGCAGCGCTTACGCCACATTCATCGTCTTGTGCGTATCAATCAGATGCTGCACCACGCCCGGATCCGCCAGGGTCGAAATATCGCCCAGCCCATCGTATTCAGCCGTGGCAATCTTGCGCAGAATGCGCCGCATGATCTTGCCCGAGCGGGTCTTCGGCAGCCCCGGCGCCCACTGAATCACATCCGGTGAAGCAATCGGACCGATCTCCTTGCGCACCCAGTTCTTCAACTCGATACGCAGTTGCTCGCTCGGCTCTTCGCCGCCGATCAAGGTCACGTAGACATAAATGCCCTGCCCTTTGATGTCGTGCGGCACGCCCACCACAGCCGCCTCGGCGACTTTCGGGTGAGCAACCATCGCGCTCTCGATCTCGGCGGTGCCCATGCGGTGGCCCGACACGTTCAGCACGTCGTCCACACGACCGGTGATCCAGTAATAACCGTCCTCGTCG
This sequence comes from Pseudomonadota bacterium, assembly GCA_030856525.1. Classification (GTDB taxonomy): domain Bacteria; phylum Pseudomonadota; class Gammaproteobacteria; order Pseudomonadales; family Pseudomonadaceae; genus Aquipseudomonas. The sequence goes on from JALYPE010000776.1 coordinate 2,390, forward strand.
CGACGCGCACCGTCCCCGGTGAAGTACATGCCACGGAAGGTTTTGAAGTAAGTGTCGACGAAGCGGTCATGATCGCGATACAGCGTACGCGCCTGACCCGGCCACGAATCGAGAATCACCAGATTGCCCTCGGCGACGCCTTCGATGATGTTGCCCAGGTTGTCGACCAACGCCGGCACCACACCGAAGAACGGCCGTGCCGCGGAACCCGGTTTCAGCGCATGAGCGCCCGGCAACGGGCTCATCATGTTGCCGCCGGTTTCGGTCTGCCACCAGGTGTCGACGATCGGGCAGCGGGATTTTCCGACGTTCTTGTAGTACCAGTCCCACGCTTCCGGGTTGATCGGCTCGCCGACCGAACCGAGCAATCGCAGGCTGCTGCCGTCAGCACCTTCAACCGCGGCTTGGCCCGACGCCATCATCGCGCGGATCGCAGTCGGTGCGGTGTAGAGGATGTTGACCTTGTGCTTGTCGACGATTTTCGCCACCCGGGTGATGTCCGGATAGTTCGGTACGCCTTCGAACAGCAGCGTGGTCGCGCCGTTTGCCAGCGGGCCGTAGACGATATAAGTGTGGCCGGTGACCCAGCCGACGTCGGCGGTGCACCAGTAGATTTCGCCCGGGCGGTAGTCGAACACGCGCTCGTGAGTCAGGGCGGCGTAAAGCAGATAACCGCCGGTGGTGTGCTGCACGCCTTTAGGCTTGCCAGTCGAACCCGAGGTGTAAAGGATGAACAGCGCTTCTTCGGCGCCCATTTCTTTCGGCGCGCATACGCTGCCCGCCACTTTCATCAGGTCTTCGTACCAGATGTCGCGATGCTGGTTCCACTTGATGTCGCCACCGGTGCGCTTGCACACGATGACTTTCTGGATGCTGCTGGTTTCCGGGTTGGTCAGCGCGTCGTCAACGTTGGTCTTCAGCGGGATTTTTTTGCCGGCACGAATGCCTTCGTCAGCGGTGATCACCACTTTCGAGCGGCAATCGATGATTCGACCGGCCAGAGCTTCCGGCGAGAATCCACCGAACACCACCGAGTGAATCGCGCCGATCCGGGTGCAGGCCAGCATGGCGACCACGGCTTCAGGGATCATCGGCATATAGATAGTCACCACGTCGCCGCGGTGCACATCCTGACCGCGCAAGGCGTTGGCGAATTTGCAGACTTGTTCGTGCAGTTCGCGATAGGTGATGTTGCGGCTTTCTGCCGGGTCGTCCCCTTCCCAGATGATCGCGATTTGATCGCCGCGCTCGGCCAGATGACGGTCGAGGCAGTTGTAGGAAACGTTCAGGGTGCCGTCGGCAAACCATTTGATGTCGACGTGGTGATCGTCGAAGGAAGTCTGTTTCACCGCGGTGAAAGGCTTGATCCAGTCGAGGCGCTTGGCTTGCTCGCGCCAGAAGCCATCGGGGTTGACGACCGACTGCTGGTACATGGCTTTGTAGGTTGCCTCGTCGGTCAGCGTGTTGGCTGCTACCTCGGGACGAACGGGATACAGAGAAGCCGCACTCATCTTTCTTACCTCGGTGGAATAGTTGTTTTTGTATGGGCCCAGT
>JALYPE010000802.1 GCA_030856525.1 Pseudomonadota bacterium
AGCTTTCGCACCCGCCTCACTGGCGTTATCCTTGATTTCATCTTAATTGCCCCAGGGCGGCTAAATACGACCTTGAACGCACCCATAGAACCACATCGTTTTCTCCTCGAGCCTTTTGAAGCTCGCCGCTTCGCCAATCTGTGCGGGCAATTCGACGAGCATCTGCGCTTGATCGAACAGCGCCTGACCATCGAGATCCGCAACCGCGGAAACCAGTTCGAACTGATCGGCGACCCCAAACACACCACCTCCGCGGAAAACCTCCTGCGCCGCCTGTACCGGGAAACCAAAGGTACCGAGCTGTCGCCGGATACAGTTCACCTGTTCCTGCAGGAATCGGCCGTCCAAGAGCTGGACAACGTGTCCCCCTCCGAACCCTCCGTCGCCCTGCGCACCAAAAAAGGCATGATTCGCCCGCGCGGCTTGAATCAGCTGCGCTACGTGAAGGAAGTGCTCGGTAACGACATCAACTTCGGCATCGGCCCGGCCGGTACCGGCAAGACGTATCTGGCCGTAGCCTGCGCTGTCGATGCGCTGGAGCGCGAGCAGATTCGCCGTATTCTGCTGGTCCGTCCGGCGGTTGAAGCGGGTGAAAAGCTCGGTTTCCTGCCGGGCGACCTGTCGCAGAAGATTGACCCGTACCTGCGCCCGCTCTATGACGCACTCTACGAAATGCTCGGCTTCGAACACGTGGCCAAGCTGATCGAGCGCCAGGTCATCGAAGTGGCTCCGCTGGCGTATATGCGCGGACGCACGCTGAACAACAGTTTCATCATTCTCGACGAAAGCCAGAACACCACCGTCGAGCAGATGAAGATGTTCCTGACCCGTATCGGCTTTGGCTCCACTGCGGTTATTACCGGTGACATCACCCAGGTCGACCTGCCGAAAGGCACCAAGTCCGGGCTGCACCATGTGATCGAAGTGCTGAAAGACGTACCGGGCATCAGCTTCACCCACTTCCAGCCCAAGGACGTGGTGCGCCATCCACTGGTGCAGCGCATCGTCGAAGCCTATGAGCGTTTCGAAAATCCCGTGGCCGATCCAGCGCCCAAGGACAGCCACCGCGATGCTTGAGCTCGATCTGCAACTGGCCACTGAAGCTGCCGTGCCAAGCGAAGCCGAGTTCCGCCAATGGTGTGAACTCGCGCTGCGCCAGCGCACGGCCGATTCCGAGATGACCATTCGTCTGGTTGATGAAGCCGAGGCCCGTGAGCTGAATCACACCTGGCGACAGAAAGATTACGCCACCAACGTCCTGTCGTTCCCTGCTGACGTGCCTGACGAGTTTCTCGACATTCCGCTGCTCGGCGATCTGGTGATCTGCGTGGCGGTGGTTGAGCGCGAAGCGGCCGAGCAAGACAAGGAACCGAAAGCACATTGGGCACATCTGGTGATGCACGGCTGTTTGCATTTGCTCGGTTACGACCATATAGATGACGACGAAGCCGAAGAAATGGAAGCGCTGGAACGTTCGTTGCTAGCGGAGTTGGGCTACCCCGACCCGTACGCGGACGATGAAATTGACCTATCCCCTATCGTTACAACAAAGGATTCAGAGTAATCGCTATGAGCGAAGATCGATCGAGCAACGGGCAAAAGTCATGGCTGGGTAAACTCACCCAGGCGTTTGCCCACGAGCCGAAAAACCGCCAGGAGCTGCTGGAGCTGCTGCGCGATGCACACCAGAACAAACTGTTGGACAGCGAAGCGCTGGCCATCGTCGAAGGCGCTATCCAGGTTGCCGACCTGCAGGTTCGGGACATCATGGTCCCGCGTTCGCAGATGATCAGCATCAAAGCGACCCAGACACCTCGCGAATTCCTTCCGGCCGTGGTCGATTCGGCGCACTCCCGTTACCCGGTCATCGGCGAAAGCCACGATGACGTGATGGGCGTTTTGCTGGCCAAGGATCTGCTGCCGCTGATCCTCAAGGAAAACGGCGATAGCTTCAACATCAAGGATCTGCTGCGTCCGGCCACGTTTGTGCCCGAGTCCAAGCGTCTGAATGTGCTGCTGCGCGAGTTCCGTGCCAATCACAATCACATGGCCATCGTCATCGACGAATACGGCGGCGTGGCTGGTCTGGTGACGATCGAAGACGTGCTGGAACAGATCGTCGGCGATATCGAAGACGAGCATGACGTCGAAGAAGACAGCTACATCAAGCCGCTGCCCAGCGGCGACTTCCTCGTGAAGGCGCTGACGCCGATCGAGAATTTCAACGAGTTCTTCGACAGCGAATTCTCCAACGATGAATTCGACACGGTCGGTGGTCTGGTGATGAGCGCCTTTGGGCATTTGCCTAAACGCAACGAAATCACTGAAATCGGCCCCTATCGCTTCCGCATTCTGAACGCCGACAGCCGTCGGATTCACTTGCTGCGCCTGTCACCGATCGCTCGATAATCCAAGGAAAGAAATGCGCTGGATAACCCGCCCCGGCTGGCCCGGTAATCTGCTGGCCGTGGCGGCCGGTGCAATCACCACCCTGGCGCTCGCGCCGTTCGATTTCTGGCCCTTGGCATTACTCGCAGTCGGCTTGTTCTATGCCGGCCTGCGCGAGCTGAGCCCACGTCAGGCGCTGGGCCGCGGCTGGTGTTTTGGTTTTGGCCTGTTCGGCGCCGGAACCAGCTGGATTTATTACAGCATTCATAACTTTGGCGGCGCGTCGGTGCTTCTCGCCGGTTTCCTGATGCTGCTGTTCACCGCCGCAATTGCCTGGTTCTTCGCCCTGCCCGCCTGGGTCTGGGCGCGCTGGTTGCGCCGCAACGAAGCGCCGGTGGCCGATGCGCTGGCGTTTGCCGCGTTATGGGTCGGGCAGGAAGCGTTTCGTGGCTGGTTCCTGACCGGTTTTCCTTGGCTCTATTCCGGTTACAGTCAGCTTGATGGCCCATTGGCAGGCCTGGCGCCGGTGGGCGGGATGTGGCTGATTTCCTTCACTCTGGCGTTGACGGCCGCACTGATCTACAACGCGCTGCGCCTGGCAAAAACCGGCCGCAAAGGGTTTATCGCAGCGGGCGTCTTGCTGCTGGCGGGCCCTTGGATAGCCGGTATCGCGCTCAAAGAACACGCCTGGACCAGCCCGTCGGGTGCTCCGCTGAGCGTTGCGGCAATTCAGGGCAATATCGAACAAAGCATGAAGTGGGACCCGGCGCAGCTTAACGCGCAACTGGCGTTGTACCGCGACATGAGCTTCAGCTCCAAACGCGTCGACCTGCTGATCTGGCCAGAAACCGCTGTTCCGGTCCTCAAGGAGTCCGCTGAGGGCTACCTGAACATGATGGGGAATTTCGCCGCCGAGCGTAACAGCGCGCTGATAACCGGCGTTCCGATCCGCCAGGAACACAACCATCAGAAGCGTTTCTTCAATGGCATCACGGTGACCGGTGAAGGCGAAGGCACTTACCTCAAACAGAAACTGGTGCCGTTCGGGGAATACGTGCCGCTGCAGGATGTGTTGCGCGGCCTGATCGCCTTCTTTGATCTGCCGATGTCGGACTTCGCTCGCGGCCCGGCCGATCAAGCGATGCTGCAAGCCAAGGGCTATCAGATCGCGCCGTTCATTTGCTACGAAGTGGTGTACCCGGAATTCGCCGCCGGCCTCGCCGCTCGCAGCGATCTGTTGCTGACCATCAGCAATGACACCTGGTTCGGCACCTCCATCGGGCCGCTGCAACATTTGCAGATGGCGCAGATGCGCGCGCTGGAGGCCGGCCGCTGGATGATTCGTGCCACCAATAACGGCGTGACCGGCCTGATCAATCCGTTCGGGCAGATCACTGCGCAGATCCCGCAGTTCGAACAGGGCATTCTTTACGGTGAAGTGGTGCCGATGCACAACCTCACGCCCTACCTCGAGTGGCGCTCGTGGCCGTTGATCATTGTCTGCGTGTTGCTGTTCGGCTGGGCGCTGGTGGCTAACCGGATGGCCAAGACTGTTTAGGTAATGGGGTTTTTTGAGAGATCGCAGGCTCGTTTTACTCGACAGCTCCTACGGGGATCTTGTGAATCTGTAGGAGCTGCCGAGTAAAACGAGGCTGCGATCTTTTGACCTTCAGCGGTAAAACAACGAATACCCGACCTGCCCTACCGCCTCATTGATCAATTGCCCACTGCGCCGTACCGATTTGGCGTCAGGTATCCAGCCGCCCAACGGCTCGGCGTTGCCCACACTCAAAAACCCCATCGGCGCCGGCACCACCTCAAACCCTGCCTGCTGGAAACTCCAGACCGAGCGCGACATGTGCCAAGCCTGCGTCACCACGACCACGCGTTTGATGCCTTGCGGCAGTAACATCTCGGCACTGAACTGCGCATTTTCCCACGTAGTGCGGCTGCGTTCTTCCTGCCAGCGCACCGTCACGCCGAAATCGTCACGCAACGAATCCGCCATCAGGCGCGCCTCACTCGGCGGCGTGCCGTAATGCAAACCACCCGTGGTGAGAATCGGTAAACCGGAAGCTTTGGCGAGGCGCGCGGCATAACGCTCGCGATCCAGTGCAACATCAGTGGGCTGATCGCTGCCCCAGGCGGGGTCCCCGCGTTCACGGCCCGATCCGAGCACAACGATCGCATCGGCACGCTGCGCCAGAGTCGCCCATTCATCGCGACTCAATGGCGGATCACGTTCAAGCGCTTTGGCGCCCCACTCCACCGCAATCGGCAGACTCATCAGCCAGAAGCCGCCAAAGCCCAGCGCGAAGCAGGCACCGGCAAGGCGCGGCCGTGATCGTCGAAACCACCAGTCCAGCGCCAGCAGCAACAATAAAATGCCCGGCGGCATCAGCAGGTGTTTAACAAAATAACGAAAAGGCATCGAGCATCTCCAGAAGATGCCCGAAGCCTAAGTGGGTTGATGCAAGGCGACAACAGATCCGCAACAACTATGCAGAATAAAACCATTGATCAGGGTTTCAAAAGCCCTGGCCTGAATTGCACAGACCGGGCTTTCACTGCATCCCTGCCGGACTGCTTGTCCTTTAGCCAGATGATCTTGGCCGAACGTGGTGCGTCGAGTTGCTTCAAGGCTTGCGACAAGCATCCCTGTGTCTCACGTTCACTGCGGTCAAGATAAGCCCTGACCAGCTCAAACTCTGCGGCGCTCAAGCCACGCAACTCCAGCTCCAAGGGGCGTTCGTCACGCAGGCGCCCAGCCGTTTTTGCCGCATCCAGAGCCATGCCCAAACGATCAATCAGTCTTTCGTACAGCTCCGGTTTCGTAACTTTTCGCTGTGACTCAACCATCCCTCACCTCATTGAAGATAACTCTCGCTCCCCATTTAGAGCTTAGCTTCCATCAACAAACCGGCTGAGTGCCGCGACCAACGGCCCTCGCGGCGGATATCCAGGGACCTGCGGCGCTAATCAGGGTTTCCCTCGGTAGAGTGCGGTCATGTATGCTACGGCGCTTCCTGTAACTCCACTTCCAGCTCGCCTGGGCAGCGAAACGCCGATTTGGCGTGATCAGTGTCCGGCGTCGCATTGAAGAGGATTAGGCCACCCCTATTCAGTTCAAAAGTAGCCATGCACGAACAATATCAGCCCCGTGAAATCGAAGCCGCCGCCCAGTCGTTCTGGGACGAGCAAAAGTCCTTTGAAGTCAGTGAACAGCCAGGCAAGGAGACGTTCTACTGCCTGTCGATGTTCCCTTACCCCAGCGGCAAGCTACACATGGGGCATGTGCGTAACTACACCATCGGCGATGTGATCTCGCGCTATCAGCGCATGCTCGGCAAAAACGTTCTGCAACCCATGGGTTGGGACGCCTTCGGCATGCCGGCGGAAAACGCCGCGATGAAGAACAACGTAGCGCCCGCCAAATGGACCTACGAAAACATCGCCTACATGAAAACCCAGCTGCGCAGCCTGGGCCTGGCAGTGGACTGGTCGCGCGAAGTGACCACCTGCAAGCCCGATTACTACCGCTGGGAACAATGGCTGTTCACTCGCCTGTTCGAAAAAGGCGTGATCTACAAGAAGAGCGGCACCGTGAACTGGGACCCGGTCGACCAGACCGTCCTGGCCAACGAGCAAGTGATCGACGGCCGCGGCTGGCGCTCAGGCGCGCTGATCGAGAAGCGCGAAATCCCGATGTACTACTTCAAGATCACCGCTTACGCGGATGAGTTGCTGGAGAGCCTGGATGAACTGACTGGCTGGCCCGAACAGGTCAAGACCATGCAGCGCAACTGGATCGGCAAATCCCGCGGCATGGAAGTGCAGTTCCCGTACAACGTTGATTCCATCGGCGAAAGCGGCGCGCTGAAAGTTTTCACGACCCGTCCGGACACCCTGATGGGCGCGACCTACGTAGCCGTAGCCGCCGAACACCCGCTGGCCACCCTGGCCGCGCAGAACAATCCCGAGCTGCAGGCATTCATCGCTGAATGCAAGGGCGGCAGCGTTGCTGAAGCCGACGTCGCCACTCAAGAGAAGAAAGGCCTGCCGACGTCGTTGTTCGTCGAGCACCCGCTGACCGGCGAGAAGCTGCCGGTGTGGGTCGCCAACTATGTGCTGATGCATTATGGCGACGGCGCGGTGATGGCGGTGCCGGCTCACGATGAGCGTGATTTCGAGTTTGCGACCAAATACAACCTGCCGATCAAGTCCGTAGTGCGCACCAGTTCCGGTGAAAGCAATCCGGCACCGTGGCAGGACGCGTATGGCGAACACGGCACACTGATCAATTCCGGCGAATTCGACGGCCTCGATTTCGTCGGTGCTTTCGACGCCATGGAAGTCGCACTGATCAAGAAAAACCTCGGTGCTTCGCGCACCCAGTTCCGCTTGCGCGACTGGGGCATCAGCCGTCAGCGTTACTGGGGCTGCCCGATCCCGATCATTCACTGCCAGACCTGCGGTGATGTACCGGTTCCGGAAGACCAGCTGCCCGTCGTGCTGCCCGAAGACGTGGTGCCGGACGGCGCCGGTTCGCCATTGGCGCGCATGCCCGAGTTCTACGAGTGCCAGTGCCCGAAATGCGGCGCGCCGGCCAAGCGTGAAACCGACACAATGGACACCTTCGTCGAGTCTTCGTGGTACTACGCCCGCTACGCCTCGCCGCACTATGAAGGTGGCCTGGTGGAAAAATCCGCGGCCGACCACTGGCTGCCGGTCGATCAATACATCGGCGGCATCGAACACGCGATTCTTCACCTGCTTTACGCGCGCTTCTTCCACAAGCTGATGCGCGACGAAGGCCTGGTAAGCTCCAACGAGCCGTTCAAAAACCTGCTGACCCAAGGCATGGTGATCGCCGAGACTTACTATCGTCGCGAAGCCAACGGTGCCTACACGTGGTTCAACCCGGCGGACGTCGAACTCGAACGCGACAGCAAGGCCAAGGTCATCAGCGCGAAGCTGATCTCCGACGGCTTGCCGGTGGAAATCGGCGGCACCGAGAAGATGGCGAAATCGAAGAACAACGGCGTTGACCCACAGTCGATGATCGATCAGTTCGGCGCAGACACGTGCCGCCTGTTCATGATGTTCGCCTCGCCTCCCGACATGAGCGCGGAATGGTCCGACTCCGGAGTTGAAGGTTCACACCGCTTTCTCAAGCGGGTCTGGCGTCTGGCGCAAGCGCACGTCACTCAGGGCCTGCCGGGCACTCTGAACGTCGCTGGCCTGAACGATGAGCAGAAAGCCGTTCGGCGTTCGATTCACCAGGCCATCAAGCAGGCCAGCCACGACGTCGGCCAGAACCACAAATTCAACACCGCCATCGCTCAGGTGATGACGCTGATGAACGTGCTGGAAAAAGCGTCGCAAGCCACCGGACAGGATCGCGCACTGATTCACGAAGGTCTGGAAAGCGTCGTCTTGCTGCTGGCACCGATTACGCCGCACATCAGCCATGAGCTGTGGAAGCAACTGGGCCACGCTGAGCCGGTGATAGACGCAGGCTGGCCGGTGCTGGATGAAAGCGCACTGGTTCAGGACACGCTGCAGCTTGTCATCCAGGTGAATGGCAAGCTGCGCGGCCAGATCGAAATGCCGGCCAGCGCCAGCCGCGAAGAAGTCGAAGCGGCCGCACGGGCCAACGAGAACGTGCTGCGCTTCGTCGACGGCCTGACTATTCGCAAGGTGATCGTAGTGCCCGGGAAACTGGTCAATATCGTCGCCAGCTAATTGGAGCAGGCGCCAGGTAATGCCTGGCGCCGAGTAAAACCTTTCGGGCCGCACGGTCGGCCCACCTGGTTTCAAGGGGAGCAACAAGATGATCAAACGCAATTTGCTGGTGATGGGCCTTGCAGTCCTGTTGAGCGCCTGCGGTTTCCAGCTGCGCGGTACCGGCACCACCGAACTGGCGATCAAGGAACTCGATCTGAGCGCCCGTAACGCCTACGGCGAAACCGTGACCCAGTTGCGCCAGATGCTCGAAGGCAGCGGCGTCAAGGTTTACACTGGCGCGCCTTACAAGCTGGTGCTGACCGATGAGCAGGAATCCCAGCGCATTCTGAGCTACGCCGGCGCTGGTCGTACTGGCGAGTACCAGGTGAGCACGGTGCTCAGCTATGACATCCGTGGCGAGAGCAATCTGCCGCTGTTGAGCGACAAGCTGGAAGTGCAGAAAGTCTTTATCCACGACGGCAACAACCTGGTGGGTTCCGACCAGGAAGCCACCGATGTGCGCAAGCAAATTCGTCGCGAGCTGATCCAGCGCATGATGCTGCGCCTGCAGCAATTGACGCCGACTCAGCTGGACCAATTGCAGCAAACTGCCGCAGCCCGGGCCAAAGCCGACGCAGACGCCCTTGAAGCTGCGCAGAAGGCTGAAGCGGAAACCCCGCGTCAGTCGCCTGTCGAACTGCCTCAGCAGTAAGACTTGCGGGG
>JALYPE010000825.1 GCA_030856525.1 Pseudomonadota bacterium
GCACTCGACAGCTCCTACAGGGGGCCGCATTGGAATCGGATCCCTCGTAGGAGCTGTCGAGTGCAACGAGGCTGCGATTTTCCAATGCTCAAGGGCCCCATGACATCGGCTGCTATGCTGGTTTGACCGTGTTGCATCGACGCTGAGCGCCAGTCAAGAGAGAGCCCGTCATGTCCCCATTGCCATCCTTGAGTCAGTTACGCGACGCCAATGCCTTTCTTCGTCGCCACCTCGGGCCCGATGCCACCGAGCAGCAGGCGATGCTCGACAGTCTGGGTGTTGGCACTCGGATCGAATTGATCGAGCAAACGGTGCCGCCGGGCATTCGCCTCAACCGTGCGCTGGATCTGCCGCCAGCACTTGATGAGCAAGCCGCCCTGAGCAAGCTTCGTGACTACGCCGAGCAGAATCAGGTATGGACCAGCCTCATCGGCATGGGCTACCACGGCACCCTCACGCCGACCGTCATCCTGCGCAATGTCCTCGAAAACCCTGGCTGGTACACCGCGTATACGCCTTATCAACCCGAGATCGCCCAAGGCCGGCTCGAGGCGTTGCTGAATTTCCAGCAAATGACCATCGACCTCACCGGCCTGGAACTGGCCAACGCCTCGCTGCTGGATGAAGCCACCGCTGCGGCGGAAGCCATGGCGCTGGCCCGGCGCGTCGCCCGGTCGAAAAGCAATGTGTTCTTCGTCGACGAAAACTGTCATCCGCAGACGATTTCGGTGGTACAGACCCGAGCCCAAGGTTTCGGCTTCGAGCTGATCGTCGACGCTGTGGATAACTTGCAGCAGCACTCGGTGTTCGGTGCGCTGCTGCAGTACCCCGACACCCATGGCGAGATCCGTGATCTGCGTCCTTTGATCGATCATCTGCACGCCCGGCAAGCTCTGGCCTGCGTCGCCACCGATCTGCTGAGCCTTTTGCTGCTGACCCCGCCGGGGGAATTGGGCGCCGACGTGGTGTTCGGCTCGTCCCAGCGCTTTGGTGTGCCGATGGGTTACGGCGGGCCGCATGCGGCTTTTTTTGCCAGTCGCGAGGAATACAAACGGGCGATTCCGGGGCGAATAATTGGCGTCTCAAAAGATGCGCGTGGCAACACTGCGTTGCGCATGGCGCTGCAAACTCGTGAACAACACATCCGTCGCGAGAAGGCCAATTCGAACATCTGCACGGCCCAGGTGCTGCTGGCCAACATTGCCGGATTTTATGCGGTCTATCACGGTCCGGAAGGTCTGACGCGCATTGCCCAGCGCGTGCACCGCCTGACCTGCATTCTCGCCACCGGGCTGGAGCGCCACGGCATCTCGCGCCTCAACAAGCACTTTTTCGACACCCTGACCCTGGACGTCGGCGGCACGCAAACGGCGATCATCGAAAGTGCTCAGGCGGCTCAGATCAACTTGCGGATCCTGGGGCGCGGGCAGTTAGGCCTCAGTCTTGATGAAACGTCTGACGAGGCAACTGTTGCAAAGTTGTTTGATGTGTTTCTGGGTGCCGATCATGCCTTGAACATCGACGATCTGGACGCTGAGACGCTGGTTTCGGGCCTTCCGGACGGGCTGTTGCGCACGTCGCCTTTCTTACGTCACCCGGTGTTCAGCGCGCATCACAGCGAAACCGAAATGCTGCGTTACTTGAAGCAACTGGAGAACAAAGACCTGGCGCTCAACCAGTCAATGATTGCGCTGGGTTCCTGCACCATGAAGCTCAACGCCACCAGCGAGATGATCCCGATCACCTGGCCGCAGTTTGCCAACCTGCACCCGTTTGTGCCGCCAGAGCAGGCGATCGGCTACTCGCTGATGATCGAAGAACTGGAGCGTTGGCTGTGCGCGATCACTGGCTTCGATGCGATCTGCATGCAGCCTAACTCCGGCGCTCAAGGCGAATACGCCGGGCTGCTGGCGATTCGCAAATACCATGAGAGTCGACACGAAGGTGCACGGGACGTCTGCCTGATTCCGTCATCGGCCCACGGCACCAACCCTGCTTCGGCGCAGATGGCCGGCATGCGCGTGGTGATCGTCGAGTGCGACGAGGCCGGCAATGTCGATCTGAATGACTTGAAAGGCAAGGCTGCCGAGGCGGGCGCCAGGCTCGCCTGTCTCATGGCAACCTATCCTTCGACGCATGGCGTGTACGAAGAGGGCATCAGCGAGATCTGCGAAGTTATCCACAGCCACGGCGGTCAGGTGTACATGGACGGCGCCAATCTCAATGCGCAGGTGGGACTGACGCGTCCGGCGGACATCGGCGCCGATGTGTCTCATATGAATTTGCACAAGACCTTCTGCATTCCACACGGCGGTGGCGGGCCGGGGATGGGGCCGATCGGTGTACGTGCACATCTTGCGCCGTTTGTGGCCAATCATCCGGTGGTGCCCATCGACGGGCCCTTGCCGCAGAACGGTGCTGTCAGCGCCGCGCCCTGGGGCAGCGCGAGCATTCTGCCAATCAGCTGGATGTACATCGCGATGATGGGGCCGCAACTGGCGGACGCCAGTGAGGTGGCGATCCTTTCTGCGAATTACCTGGCGCAACAATTGTCCGGGGCTTTTCCAGTGCTCTATACCGGACGCAACGGGCGTGTGGCGCATGAGTGCATACTCGATCTTCGACCGCTCAAGGCGCTGACCGGTATCAGTGAAGAGGATGTGGCCAAGCGGTTGATGGATTATGGATTCCACGCGCCGACCATGTCCTTCCCGGTACCGGGCACGTTGATGATCGAGCCGACTGAAAGTGAATCCAAGGCTGAGCTCGACCGCTTTATCGGGGCGATGCTGAGTATCCGCGCGGAAATCACCGAGGTGCAAAACGGCAACTGGCCCGCCGAGGACAACCCGCTGAAGCGCGCGCCGCATACCTTGGCCGACATGACCTGGGTTTGGGAGCGGCCTTACAGTATCGAGCAAGCCGTGACACCGGACG